>JAODGF010000082.1 GCA_025464645.1 Methanosarcinales archaeon | reverse complement strand
CTTCCAAATCCTCCCTATCTGAAGCAGACTCCAGCAAAAGGTTCCACTGTTCGCGTTTATAATATCCCACCCCAACAACTGCCTCTTTCATCTCATCAATGCGCTCTCCCTTAGCTTATCCTTTAAATCTATTTTTGTTATCATGACATTCGAGGGATGTATGGATCGAGGCACTTCGGATAAATCAGACCTTGCAACCACAACGCCTTCCACTGTTATCCTTTCGCGCTTCAAATCTACGGACCTTACTTTTCCCTCTTTTCCTTTATCGTCCCCTCTCATTACCCTTACCGTATCCCCTTTCCTGACGGGAAAACTTCTCTTCTCGTATTTATCGCGCAGTGCTTCGGAAAGAGGTGCACTCATGAACTTGTGTCGTATATGCAAGGGTGCATTATACCTCGTTTTTCTTTGTTTTCTCGGCTGTTTAGACTTATTCGCTTTCATTTCCATCACTCCAAATTCTTATTTCTAACCGTCCCGACCCTCTCCTTTACTTTGTCGAGGGTCGTTTTTATCTCCATTTACAACGACATTTCCTGCATCAAAATTCTCAATGAACAGGCTCTCTGCCTCGTTCAGCAGAAATAGTCTGGAACCTACATCGTGAACCTTTCCCTTTATTGTTATCTTCTTCGCTTTCATCTTGTCAAACTGTTAAAACTTTTCAAATATAAAAGGATTAGAAATTTGTTATGTTTTATGCTTGAATATGATGTCGTCGTGGTGGGAGGCGGTCCAGCGGGGTGCATGGCGGCGAAATATGCGGCAAAGGAAGGTGCTTCTACGCTGATCCTCGAGGAGGATGCAGAGATCGGCGAGCCAGTTCAATGCGCAGGGCTAATAAGTAAAAGAGCGATAGAAGAGAGTGAAATAAAAAATGGTAGCTCATTCATAAACTGCGAGTTGAAGGGAGCTATTATTCATTCTCATTCGTACGAATTAAAGATAGAATCGCCATCTCCGGAGAAGAGAGCTTTTGCCATAAAAAGAGATATTTTTGATAAGGAATTGGCGGAAGCGGCGCTGAATGAAGGCGCAGACATAATTCTGAAGAGCAAAGTAAAAAGTGTAAAGGGAAAAGGAGGGGGGTCAAAGCTGACATTAATGGCTGCTACTACCGGCGCACATGTAAAGGGAGAGAAGGAAATAAAAGCAAAAGTAGTCATAGGCGCAGATGGTGCGAGGAGCGTAGTAGCAAAAATAGCAGGGCTAAATGTCACAAAAAACTTCCTGAACTGCGTGCAAATAGAAGGTGGATATGAAATAGAAGAAGCCTTTGCAGAGATTTTTGTTGGCAAAACCACTGCACCGGGCTTCTTCGCATGGGTCATCCCGATTGACGAAAACACTGCTCGAATCGGTCTATGCATAGACAAAAGGTTTTCACCGCATCCAAATCCACTGCTATTTTTAAAAACGAATTTATCCGAACACCCAATTATTGCAAAGAAATACAAAGGCACGCAATCAAATTTTACTGCCGGTACGATTCCCATTCCGGGGGGTGCAGGCTTTTGGCATAAGCAAAGAATTGCAAAGATGGTTAATGGCACAGGAGTACTATTGGTCGGAGATGCTGCGGCTCAGGTCAAGCCAATCACTGGTGGCGGTGTATATTACGGAATGAAGTGTGGCAAGATAGCGGGGAAGACAGCGGCAAAAGCATGTTCGGAAGGGGCTATGGAGGTGCTGCGGGAATACGAAAAGGGTTGCCGGGAGGAGATAGGGAAGGAGATAGCATTTGGTCAAAAGGTTCACAGATTACGATGTGCGCTTAGCGATGATGACTTTGATACGATATGTCATGCGCTGTCAAAATACGACATGATGCAGCTAATAACAAATCGCGGGGATATGGACTATCCTTCCTACTTATTTCGTGAACTGTTAAAAAATCCAGGCATCTTCAAGTTAATGGGGAGAAACATCATAAGATATTTATATACAAAGCGAAAGAATAGGTAATAGATAAAATGGCGCGGATGTATGCAAGGAAGAGGGGAAAATCAGGTTCTAAGAAACCTCTCAATTCCAGCCTCAGGAAAACAGCACCTGAATGGACAGACTTGACAGCGAAAGAAGTGGAGAAGAAAGTAGTTGAGTTGTACGAGAGGGGACATTCGACAAGCGAGATAGGGATGACACTAAGGGATAGCCAGGGTGTGCCGAGTGTTGCGTTGGTCACAGGGAAAAAGATAACAAGCATATTAAAAGAAAAGGGTATTGCAAAGGAGATACCAGAAGACCTCCAGAATTTGATGCGAAAAGCATTGAAGATAAGAAAGCACCTCGAAACGAACAAAAAGGATATCCATACTAAAAGAGCGTTGCAATTAACCGAATCGAAGATAAGAAGGCTTGCGAAGTATTATAGCAGGGAGAAGGTCTTACCAGGGGAATGGAGATACAAGCCAGAGACTGCCGAATTTATTATGAGGGAATAGGGAAGGAGGTGATAAGAAGATGAAGGAATATGGAGAGATATTGTTGGGAGTAGTGTTAGCAGCTTTGGGCATAGCAGGAATATGGGTATTTAAGTGGCAAGTGTTGGATGTTATAAAAGGAGTGATTGGTATAATTGTGCTGCTGGTGGGAGCAGTGTTTCTAATGATAGGCATAAGTGACGTAAGAGAGAAGGGAGAAGCAGAAAGTACAGAGAGTGAAAAAGGAGAGGGTGATTAGCAGTGGGCACGGTTAAACCGACATATATAAAGAAGCTGGCGAAACAGTTATTGAAGGAAGTAAATGAATTCACTGATGACTTTGACGTAAATAAGAAGATGGTAGAGGAGTATACCAATATAGAGAGCAAAGGAATAAGAAACCGGGTCGCAGGATATATAACACATAAAAAGAAAGGGAAAGTAAGTTGAAATGTTTAAGATAGAAGGAGTGTATCCGGCGCTTATAACGCCGTTTACAGCGGATGACGAAATAGATAAGGAAGGTTTGAGGAGATTAGTGGAATACGTGACAGAGGGCGGTGTAGCAGGGATAGTTCCGTGCGGCACGACTGGCGAATCCGCAACGCTTTCGCATGAAGAACATAAGCGCGTGATAGACGTGGTGGTGGACTGCTCAAAAGTGCCGGTAATTGCAGGCACGGGGTCAAATAACACGAAGGAGGCGGTTGAATTCACAAAGCATGCGGCGGATGCAGGTGCTGACGCCTGCCTGTTGATTACGCCATATTATAATAAACCAAATGTGAAAGGGTTGAAGGAGCATTTCAAGATAATTGGTGATTCCGTGGATATACCCCTAATTTTATATAACATACCTTCGAGGACGGGTCAGAATGTGAATGCAGAAACGATGGTGGCGCTCGCCTCGGAGATTACTAATATAAAAGGTGTGAAGGAAGCTTCCGGTGATTTGAAGCAGATAGGAGCGATTATAAGGTCGGTGACGGAACAGGGTCTGGACTTCACGGTGGTCGCGGGTGATGATTTCCTCACGCTGCCGATAATGAGTCTTGGCGGTAAGGGAGTGATCTCAGTAGCGGCGAATATCGCGCCGCAGGAGATGAGCGAGATGGTGGCTGCGATGTTGAAAGGCGATATGGAGAAGGCGAAGGAGATTAATATCAGGCTATTTTCGCTGTTTGAAGCAATGTTTTTGGAGACGAACCCGATACCGGTGAAGTGCGCGGCGGAGATGATGGGGTTGCCTGCGGGTCATGTGCGGCTTCCATTAGGTGCGTTGAGTAAAGAGAACAAAGAGAGGTTGAGGAAGGTGCTGGAAGGGTTGAGGATGGTATAAGTAAGGGAAGATAAAATTGGAGCCGATAAGAATTGAAAACGGGAATAATGAAAAGCTCAAAATTGAGACGCTCGAAGAAAGTTATTGAGGGGGTGTTAAAGCATACAAAATTTTTCGCGAGATACTCTCGGATCTAAAGTCATTAAAAAATGAAAATATCCATGGACATCGAACTAAAAGACATTCCGGGTCAGTTAGTGCTCGCATTGAAGCCGGTATCCGATCTTGGAGGAAATATACTCAGTGTACTGCATCAAAGGGATAAAAAGACACCTTCAGGCAGAATACCTGTTCAACTAACATTTGAGATAGAGGAACGGGGATTGAATAGGCTAATAGCGAGGTTAAAGGAAAGAGGAGTGAACGTGGTGAGAATAGGCAGAGAGCGACTGAAGGAGTCTATGGTAGTTCTGCTAATCGGGCATATAGTGCATTCTGACATAAGGGAAACGATAGATAGTATAGATAGCACGGGATTTGCGGAAGTGGTGGCGCTTTCTCTTTCTATGCCCGGCGTGGATAAGAAATCCTCTGCTTCGGTTACGCTCAGCGCAATAGGTAAAGAAGAACTGAAAGAAGCTTTGGGTATTTTAGAACGGACGGCGAGCAAAAAAGGCATCATGGTTATCTCGTCCATTTAAGTTAGTTTATGTTTGTGGGAATAGACCATGGGACTGTTGGAATACGATTTGCAGGCTTAAAGGAGGAAGAAGGGGCAGTAGCAATTTTTGAGCTGTCAAGGAAGAAAGCGGCTGAAATAGACTGTGAAGAGATAATAAAAGAAGTAGAAAAGGGATTGAAGATAAAAACAGAAGAAATAGACTTGGTTGCTCTGACTTATTCCATGGGCGATGGCTTTTCCACGATAAAAGACATAAAAAAGGTGCGGAATAAGGGGGTAAGAAGTGAAAAAGGGGCGGGTGCAAGAATTGGCGGTGGTACGAAAGTGTTTGATGCAATAAAGGACGCAAGCATTCACACGATAATGATCCCGGGGATACATGCAGGCAGTGAAAAAATAGACAGCAGGATAAAATTCTTCTCGCATTGTGCAAGTCCTGAAAAGGTGGGCGTTGCATACCACATCTATAAAAAAGGTTTCCCGAACTTCATCTTTGCTGATATCAGCTCTAACACGGTTACGATGTCCGTAGCAAGAGGAATAATAATAGGAGCAATAGATGCTTGTATCTTCGCTCCGGGCTTGTATCAAGGTCCAATTGATCTCCAGCTATTAAGAGATATCGAAGAGGGAGAAGTGAGTGCAAATGAGGCTTTCTCAAATGCTGGCGTCCTGCGCAAGAGATGGAGCGTAGGAGACGAGGAATTGGTTATGGACACTCTTTCTTTGTTTGCCGCAATGGAAATCGCAGCGATGCAGGTTCTTATGAAGGATTACGGCGTGGATGCATCAGTCTTCTTAACGGGCTCTGTGGGCGAAAAAGATGAAATAAAGCAGAGAATAGACCGGTTATTAGACGTTAAAACCGAAACGATAACGAGATACAGTGCTGCAATAGGATGTGCAGAAATTGCAAAGGACGTTTTTTACGGTGAGAAAGACATATTAGGGATAGAGGTGGAATAAATGCAGAGTTTCAGTCCAAATCAAGTAGCCACGGCTCTTTTAATCCCGCAGGGCAATTCAACTTCAGCGGGCACTCACCACAGTTTCTATCCGGTCTGATGCAACCAGCAAGCTTAGAATATGCGAAAGCAAGCCTTGCTCCCTCTTGCTTGACACCTCCAAACTTCTTCGCTGTCTCTACTGCCTGCTTTGATGCATCCATTGGATAGTAACCACCCCACCAAACGTTCTCAAGACCTGTTTTCAAGACTGCATGCCCGATTTCGTCCATTCTCTTCTTTGTGGGTCCGGGATGGTAATATAAGATATAGTTAGGTCTGAACGGTATGATGCGCAGCGGTACTGAGGTATCAATAGAGGCGAGGAACTGTGCTATCTCTTCTATTTCTGTATCGTTTATCCCGGGAATCACAATGGTTCTGAATGCACGTATCTTATCCCTACCTTTTCTGATGAGATATTCAGCATTGCGTAGAACCGGCTCGACCGGCGCTCCTGTTATCGCTCGGTGCGTGTCATCGCTAAACGCCTTTATCTCAAACGTGACATAAGAACAGAGGTCTATGATCTGTTGAAGAGTCTCCAGGCTTGCGAATCCGTTTGTAGCAAAGCCTACTCCCAACTCAGGCATCTTCTTCCTCGCTTCTTCCACCACTTTTGCAATATACGGGAAATGTATTGTGGGCTCCCCGCCGGTAAAACTTATTTTATCCACGTGCATCGTTTTCCCTTCCGGTGACTTGATTCTACGAATTGCCTCTGCTGCGAGCTCTCCTGGGTCTATATAACCGCGATAGAACCAGCCACTACCTGGATATTGTGAAAGCCGGTAGGCATTGCAGTAGATACATTTGAAACTGCACCCAAGCATTGTCACCGAATAACTCTGCAGAACCTGCGCGAGGTTACAGTAGGCTATCTCGGGCATACCAACACCACAAACTCCTGATTCTCCTTCTAGCCGGTTAACACCACATTTCCACTCGCAGAGCTCACAATTCTTGAAGCCATTCTTCCATTCCTCCATCCTATCTTTCATAGCTGTATTCAACGCTTTTCTTTTCTGCTAAGCATTCTTTTTTCTTAAACTTTTAAGAAAGGGGCTGCGTGAACAACTCCAAAGCATCCTCATTGCTCAACCCCTGTCTCTGCTTCTGGTCATTCCAGAACTTCCTGAAGGTATAAAAAACATTTATCACTAAACACATTAATAAACTAACTAATTTTTCAATATAAAGATGACCCAAAAGGCGAATATCATTGCAGTAGCAGGAAAAGGAGGCACTGGAAAAACGGTGATTGCCTCGCTAATACTGAAATTCCTAACAGAAAACGGGATAGGAAGAGTACTTGCAATAGATGCCGACCCGGCAACATGCCTTCCAAGCACGCTGGGCGTCAATATAAAACGCACAATAGGCGATGTAAGAGAAGAGATAGCATCGCCTTCACAGGTCTTTTTCTCTGAAAACATGCCCACGGACATGCTGATTGAGTATAAGATAGAGGAGATAATGGTGAACACACCGCGGTTCTCGGTATTAGCAATGGGTCGTTCCGAAGGTCCCGGCTGTTACTGCCTGATAAACGACATGCTGCGGCATTTTATTGATAAGTTGTCAGCTCGGTTCCCTACAATTTTAATAGATTGCGAAGCAGGATTGGAGCATCTAAGCCGGAGAACGACACGCGATGTGAATACCATGCTTCTGGTAAGCGACCCCACGAAAAGGGGCATAGACACGGCAGCGAACATAAAGAACCTTGCAGAGAAGTTGCAGATTAACTTCCGGCACGTGTATCTCGTGTTGAATAAGGTTACCGAGGATGAAGCGGTGAAGAACGCTCTGGATGAGATGGTAAAGAATAGCGGAGTTGAGCTTATAGGAACGGTTCCAGAGGACGAGAACATACGCGCATTTGATTTGGTAGGGAAGCCAATAATAGAACTGCCTGAGGATTCTAAAGCGGTGGTTGCAGTGAAGGAGATATTTGAGAAGGTTTGTGAGGGTTAAATGCTTTGCACAATTAAACAGGCTGTCCCCCTGGCACATTCCTCTCCAATTTACATATAGACATGCGACATAAAAAGCAATTCGAATTGAGAGGTGGCGAAATGAATGAAAGGAAATAAAACTGCATCTGAGAGGTTAAATGCGAAAACGCGCCACAGAAGGAAATCCGAAAGAGTGGTATTGCAAGAATGCTGCGCGAAGCGGACAAGCAGGGTGGAACGCTGGCAGAGACCGACCTATCACTCATCCTTTCCTGCTCCCTCAGGACCATTCACAAGAATATCGACAGGTATCTTGGCGATTTTGAACGTGTGCACTTCTGTCTTAAGAAAGGGCTGTCGGCGGAAGAGACCGCATTCGCAGCACAACCGAGTAAATCAAGATAAGTATAGTATGGGTCATATGGCACTATTTATATTAATGAATTAGCTAAGGAAATAATAAAGAAGATAATCAAATGATAAAAGCGGGCATAATAGGCGGAGCAGGATACACTGGTCTTGAATTAATCAGACTGCTTTTGATGCATCCAGAGGTAGAAATATCAGTTGTAACATCGAGAAGATACAAAGGGAAGCCAATAAGCGATGTAAATCCCTATCTTGAGCCTTTCATCGAGCTCGAATACGAAGATGTAGATACAAAAGAAATCGCAGATAGAAGCGACATTGTATTTCTTGCGGTTCCTCATGGCACTGCAATGGACTACGTGCCTGGGTTAATGGAGCGTGGAGCGAAGGTAATAGACCTGAGCGCAGACTACCGACTGAAGAAAGAAGAATACGAAAGGATATACAAGCGAAAACATAAAGACAAGGATAAAGAGAAAAGAAAGTCGGTATATGGGCTGACTGAATTGCATCCTGAGGTAGCAGATGCTGATTTAGTGGCGAATCCGGGATGCTATCCCACAGGCGCAATACTTGCAGTTACACCGCTGGTGAAAGAGGTCATGGGGCTGAACCCCACAATGGTAAGCCAGGTGATATTTGATGCGAAATCTGGCATTTCGGGTGCAGGGGTTGAACCCTCTGAAACATCTCATTTCCCTAATCTTGCTGAGAATATCATACCTTATCAAGTAACTGCGCACAGGCACGTTGCAGAGATGAGGATGGAGTTAGGCGTAAAAGTGAGTTTCACACCCCATGTCATTCCTTCTATAAGGGGCATACTCACCACTGCGCATGTCTTCTTAGCACATGGAGTAGAGCTCCACACTAATGAAATCGAAAGAATATACAAGCAGTTTTACGAAAGTAAAAGGTTTATAAGGCTCAGGAAAGAAATACCATCTTTGAGCGCCGTGAGGGGCACTAACTTTTGCGATATTTGGGTCGAAATAGAAGAGAAAAGTAACCGGATAGTTGTGATTTCTGCAATTGACAACCTTGTTAAAGGCGGCTCCGGTCAAGCGATACAGAATATGAACGTGATGTTTGGATTAGACGAAGGAGAAGGGCTGTGGTTCCCAGGGTTGGTTCCGTGAGTTTAGCGGTTTAGCGGTTCAGATAACCGAAAGACGAAGGGCTAAAAAATAAATAAATCCGCTAAACCGCTAACTTGCTAAACCACTTTATCGTTCCCCTCAGCCCCTCTTCCAGGCTATATCTAGGTTCATAGCCCAAATTCCTCGCTGCCTTTGATATATCACCTAAAGAATGCCTTATATCCCCTTCTCTTGGAGCTTCATGTACGGGCTTTAAATTCCGCCCCATGAGCTTCATTATCACTTTTGCAAGCTCATTTATGCTTATCCTGTTCCCACTTGCGATGTTATACACATCATTAGCATCACTTTTCATTGCCAGGATATTCGCACTCACTACATCTTTAACAAACGTAAAATCCCTTGTTTGCTCTCCATCACCATAAATCACCGGTGGCTTGTTTTCTAAAACCCTGTTTATGAATCTCGGAATAACCGCTGCATAGTCCGAGTAGGGGTCCTGTCTTGGTCCGTAAACATTGAAATATCGCAGTGAGATCGTTTTTAAGCCATAAACTTCATTAAAGGCTTTGCAATAATACTCGCCGAGCAACTTTGTCACCGCATAAGGCGACAATGGATTTGGCACCATATCTTCTCTCTTTGGAAGCTCCGGCGTATCGCCATAAACAGAGGAAGAGGACGCATAAATCACTTTTTTTACGCTACTGTCCTTTGCCGCAACCAGAACATTCAGTGTTCCGTTTACATTCGCGTTATTAGATGCAATCGGGTCTTTTATACTCCTTGGAACAGAAGGAATCGCTGCCTGGTGAAACACATAATCTACATCCTCAAAAATTCCATCAAGCAAATTTAAATCCGTTATACTGCCTCTAACAAGGTCTATATTTTTGTTAAACTTTTCTAAATTCTCTATTCTTCCCGTGGATAAATCATCCACGATAATAACTTCGCTGTCCTTCTCCTGAGACAACTCCGCAGCAAGATTTGAGCCTATGAACCCTGCTCCTCCTGTTATAACTATCTTCATTTTTCACTGTCGGCTCAAAATTCCACAGAGTAGATACTACCACCCTCTCGCTTGCAGCAGCTCCTCCTCTCTCAGAACACTTACCTCTATTCCTTTCATCGGTATTCCCAATCCCTTAGAAATCTCCGCCAGTTTCTTTGCGTCATCGTAATTATTCACCGCTTCCACAATTGCAGAAGCCATTCTGGGAGGGTTCTCCGACTTAAAAATCCCGGAGCCGACGAAAACGCCGTCTGCCCCGAGTTGCATCATGAGAGCCGCATCAGCAGGCGTTGCCACTCCTCCTGCTGCGAAATTTACTACCGGCAACCGCTGCAATTCCGCCGTCTCCTGTACCACTTCAAGAGATACTTTCAGCTCTTTTGCTACGTCTTTCAACTCTTCTTTGCTCTTTCCCTTTAGCGACCTTATGTCACCCATAATTAATTTCATGTGACGAACCGCTTCCTTCACGTCTCCCGTCCCCGCTTCTCCTTTCGTCCTTATCATCGCCGCTCCTTCCTCTATGCGCCGCAATGCTTCCCCTAAATCGCGAGCACCACAGACAAAAGGCACTGTAAACATTCTTTTATCCACGTGATGCGTATCCACCGGCGTTAGAACCTCGGATTCATCCACCATATCAACGCCCAACGCTTCCAGTATTTCCGCCTCTACAAAATGCCCTATGCGGCATTTCGCCATCACTGGTATCGTAACCGCGTCAATGATTTCAGAGATGACCGCCGGGTCTGCCATTCTTGCTACGCCGCCGGCTTTTCTGATATCCGCAGGAACTGCATGCAAAGCCATAACGGCAATAGCGCCTGCGTCCTCCGCCACTATCGCCTGTTCTGCACTCGTAACGTCCATTATCACACCGCCCTTTTGCAAGGAAGCAAAACCGCGCTTCAAAAGCTCTGTTCCATGTCTAAGCTGTTCAATTTCTATCGCCATTTTCTCTCCCATCTCCATGATAATTTATTCTATACGAATATAAAATGATTTTTTCTTTGGTAAAGTTTTTCTTTTTAAATTAAAAAGGAAAGATTTGAAATGGAGCTTGCTTTTGAATTGTCTCTTGAGCATGAAACACTGCCGAGAGCAGAGGTTTTTGCATGCTTACACGCTTTGGGCATCTCTTATGTTGAAAAAATGCACTCCGAAGGGATATTGGTGGTTGAAACACAACTTTCGCATGATGCTCTCGATACCTTATCAAGGCGATTAGGGATGACGCACTGCATATATGAAGTGAAAGGCATGAGTAAGCCAGAGGAGAGAGAAATACTGGCGGTCGTCAAAGATGCTGATATGGGTGAACAAGGTCACACGTTTGCAGTGCGTGTTAAAGTAAAAAGCAACTTTAGATCCGAAGAGAAAAAACCGCTTTCTTTAGACGGAAGTTTAGAGAGAAAAGTGGGAGAAATCATAAAACGAAAGGGTTATAAAGTGAACCTCACAAATCCATCTAAAACATTTGTGCTCCTGTTAACAAAACAAACTTGCTTTTTCTGTTTGCTCTTGCACCCAAGAGATAAAAAACAATTTGAGGAACGGAAACCGCATTTAAGACCCTTTTTTTCGCCTGGCGTTATCCAGCCAAAAATTGCTCGTGCTCTTGTTAATCTCAGCGGGATAAAAAAGCGAGAGCTTTTTCTTGACCCTTTCTGCGGCACGGGAGGGATATTGATAGAAGCAGGTCTGATTGGGGCGACACTGGTGGGAATAGATGTGCAGGAGAAGATGGTGAGAGGTGCTGAAAAGAACCTGGAAGCTTATGGGCTGACTGGAGATTTAATCATAGGCGACTCCTCTAAAATAGCATTGCAAGATAATTGTGTTGATGCCATCGTGACTGACATGCCCTATGGTCGTTCGTCTTTGATATCTGGCTCATGCTACTTTTTTGCTGAATCACGCGCATTGTTCCTCGAGGGTCTATACCAAAATGCTTTGAACGAGGTACATCGTGTGCTTAAAACCCGTGGAAAAGCAGTTATCGTATCCAACTCCTCTTCTCTTTTTTCCCTTTCTCTTGAGTACAATTTCCGTGTCCTCGAAAAACACACGTACAGAGTTCATAAAAGTTTAAGTAGATACATCGCAGTACTTGAAAGGGAATGAAGAAAACTTTTTATGCGCTATTTATATATAACTAAAATCGAAATAAATAAGCGAAAGGTGAAGAAAAATTGAAAGTGCGTTTACCAAATGGGAGAGAGATAGAAGCGATGGATGTTGACTTTGAGACGATAAAAGAGGATTGGAATGAATACAAGCTGGAAGACGGCACGGTATTGAAGTTCAAGACAATAGTGAGCAGTATTATTCGCACTGCGGATTACGACCCGATGACTGGAGACCCTGTTTACCACGTCCGTTCTACGAACATACTGCGGGTGAAAGTGCCGGAGGAGATGAAACGGTTGCCCGTTACAAGGAAACCAGGAGGAAAGGAGGAAGGCGTTGAAGTTGGTTAGTTAAATTTGTTAGCAAAAGTTAATGGCAGAACTCATTAAATTAAGTGTATTGCAATTTCTTATTATTATAATAGCCATAGCAGCTGCGGCTCACGTCGTTGGCTACAATGGTGATGATTATTATTTCAACCAACTCATCCTGGAAATCTACATAGACGAAACCGGCAAAGCGCTTGTAACAGGATACGTGGACGATATCAATGGCTTACCCTTCTTAAGTACGGCTGAATATCTCTATGAAAATGATACAAAACAATTATACGCCCTTACAAACGGATTAACATGGAAATACGGGGACAAATGGGTATTGAATTTCTCCACTCGCGATTATTACACCGACTATCATACGGTCTTTTATTTACCCGAGGATGTGAAGCTATTGGTCAGTTACTCTGAAGGGCTGGAACATTTTGTCACGACATCCAACGAATCACTGGTTATAGATGTTCAGGGATATGATATTGAAAGTCCTGCGACCACGATTGAATACCAGCAACCACTCGGAGAAACAAATGATGAAAGTTTCGACTTCAGCTCCGGCTATTTACTACTCCTCTTCGCGCTCTCTGTTTTATCCCTTGCGCTTATCATCGTCATCGTCAAACTGAAGCGAAGGGAATATATGCACCATGCAGGAGAACAGCAGTTGAAGTTGAAAGAAGGCAAAATCGAAACTACGCCCGAAATGACGCGGGTGATGGAGACGTTAACAGATAGAGAGCGGGCAATAGTAAATGCGCTGCTCAAGCATAACGGCGAGATGACTCAGGCGGACCTTAGATACGAAACCGAGATTCCTAAGTCATCATTAACCGGTATCCTTCGCTCGCTCGAAAGAAGGAAGATAATCATAAAGAAAGAATGGGGTAGAACGAACGTAATAGAACTATCAAAATGGTTCTTATCGAAAGGTGAGCGAAAATGAGTGGCTTAAACAAGAAAAGGTTTTTGTGCGTGGTCGTGGTGGCAGCGTTGCTGCTTAGTATCGCCGTCGCGGTGTCACAGCCAGTGCAGGCAGAGAAGCTGCTATCGCTAAGCGGAGAGAAGGAAGAACTATCGCCAAAAGGTGCCCTAAAAGTGCCGATTAGGATCGTTCATTGCGGGCATGGCTTCGCCCTGAAAGAAGATGGCATAGAGGAGTTCCATATGCTCAGGGTACATATCGTCAGAGTAAGGCACTTACAACCGATATACGTCAGAGAACTTATGGCTAAAGGCATGGGTATCAAGGAGATACGAGCAGAAATCGAGAAACAGAGGGGACGGTATTTCTACCGGGGATATCTACAGTTTGGAGAGAACCTTTACAGACTTGTTAATATGTCTCGTGATGAAGCAAATGGTAGTCGAGTATTTAACGCCGATATAGCGGGTCGCTTAGATAACACAGAATCTATCGTGGGGCATATCAGGATAACTGTTATGCGCTACGAGGGTCTCTGGATAGGTGACGGCGAGCTGAGTATGGATGAAGGAGTCTATGCAGGAGAATATAAGGTACTCCTCACATTGTTCCCCTCTGGACTGTGACGAATACAGAGCTAAGAAAGAATGCGGTAGCATGAACGTAATAGAACTATCAGAAGTGTTTTTATCGTGAATTGAACGAAATCGAACGTTTTGAACGTTTTTTTGTACGATTAGTTTTGTGTTACCCTTTTATATCGTTCAAAACAAGCTATGAGCGGAGGTAATAAAAAATGGAACACGAAAAAAGAAGATTTTTGTGCGTGGGTGTAGTGGCAGCGTTTTTGCTGAGTATCGCAGTGACTGGTGTCGCGGTGTCACAGCCAGTGCAAAAAGGGAAAGCGATGGCGACAGTGCTAAGCGGAGAGATGGTAGAAACGAATGGTGTAGAGAATGTGTCGGTCGGACTTGTTTATCGCGGGCATGGTTTCGCCCTAAATGAGGATGAATTCCATGTGCTCCGGGTACAAGTCATCAGAGCAATGCACTTGGAACCGGGATACGTTAAGGCTCTTCTGAGAGAGAACAAGAGCATCGAGGGCATAGAGACAGAAACAGGGAAATGCACACCGTATCATCGTGGACATATGCGGATAGGAGAGAACCACTATAGACTTGTCAACATGTCTGTTGATGCGAATGAGACAAATGGTAGTCGAGTATTTAAAGCCGATGTACTGGGTCAACAGGACGCAGGAACTAACAGAATCGTAGGGCGTATCCGTATAACTACCATGGAGTATGAGGGTGCCTGGGTAGGCGAAGGCGAGCTGAGTATGGATGAAGGCGAATACAAAGGCGAATACAGAGTGTTGCTCGATGTGCTTCCACCACGATTGAGACGGTGGAGATGAACAAAATGGGGAGAACCTAAAATGCCGGATGGGTCCTGAGACCATCCGATTTTTTATTTTTTCCCCCTTCTTATAAAATCCAAAAAACAATCATAGCAACAAACCTTATTTTGGCTATTCCCTTATCCTTACTTCTTTACCCCTTCTTTTTGGCACTATTTCCCGCTTCGCATGCTCAAATTTAGTTTTTAGCTCTTTACCTTGCTGCAAATAGTCAAGAAACAAAGCTAAAGCTGCTATTTCCGAATGCGGTTGATTTGATAATGCGATATTCCAATCCGCGGCTTCAAAAACATCATAGGGAACCTTCTCAGCGCCTACCACAACCATTATACGAGCTTTATCCTTCTTCGCTTCTTTCTTTATTTCTTCTATTACATCCAGGATGTTTTCACCGTACATCGTGAGATGGCACACTTTTCCGCCTTCTTTCTTCCATTTCTTTAGCGCTTCGCGCCATTTCACATCCGTTTGCACAAAGAAGTCGCCACCCCACCTCCTTGTTACTTCTTTTATACTTCTCTCCACTCCTTTATCCTCAGAAGCGAGTATCATCCCACTCGCACCTAATGCCCTCGCAACTAATCCGACATGCGTGGTTATTCGTTTATCGCGCTCCAGGCGGTGTCCTAATCTCAGCACTACGATTTCCACTTTGTTCTTTAACTTTTCGTAAAGTCTTTAGCAAGCTAAACATAATAAATTAAATATCCAAAAACAAAAAGAGTCATAAAGAAAATATGCGAAAAAAATGATAAGAAGCTTAGAATACTATTTAGAAGAGAAAATAGGTCAAACTACTCCTGAAGAGCTGTCACCAATATTAAATCCCATTCCTGAGCCTATTAAAGGTAAATTCCCAGAAAGATACAAATTACATCAATACTGGTCAAGAAAACCCTGGTATGTCGTTAGACAATACATCGAACACTTCACAAAAGAAGGGGATACAATTTTAGACCCTTTTGTCGGAAGCGGTGTCACAGCTTGTGAGGCATTGATTACGAGAAGAAAAGTTATTGCACTGGATTTAAACCCAATAGCCACGCTCATTACCAAAATAACTTGCCTGTCCCCAGTGGATTTAAATAAATTTAAAGTTACTTTCAAAAAAGTTGAAAAAAATATCTCTGAGAAAATCAGCCCATTATACGAGACAAAATGTCCAAACTGCAATAAAAAAGCAACGATAATCAACACAATATGGAAAAAGACTGGTATCTCCAATGTATTTTACTGGTGCAAATATTGTAACGCTAAGAAACTTAAAGAAGCAGATGACGCAGATAAGAACAAAATCAAAGAAATAGAAGGAAAAGAAGTCCCCTTTTGGTACCCAAAAGATGTTCGATTGCCAAAAGACGCAGATGTAAAAACCCTCGACCAGTTATTTACCAAAAGAAATCTGATAAGTTTATCCATTCTTTATAACGAAATCCAACGCTTGGAAGAAAGCGAGATAAAAGAGATAATGAAACTTGTGTTTTCTTCTATATTGGTACGTACATCCAAGTTGATTTTCGTTAACAATTATCGGCTTAAAAAAGGTGTAAATCCAGCAGGTGTGTGGGGAGAAAAGAGATTTTGGGTACCTGGCGAATATGTAGAAAACAACGTCCTCTATTATTTTAAAGAGAGATTACATAAATTTATAAAAGCTAAAAAAGAAACTAATGCCCTTATTGGCTATCATTTTAAAGGGGAAAACACGTTTAATATGAGCGCTCAATCAGCGACCGATTTATCAACTATCTCTTCTGATAGCATAGATTATTGTTTTACCGACCCCCCTTACGGAGGCTCTATCAACTATCTGGACTTATCTACTATATGGAATGCATGGCTACAATTAGATGTTGACTATGCCAATGAAATTATTGTCAAAAACGATTCTATTATACGATACAAAGAGATGCTAACAAAAGCGTTTCATGAGATTTATCGAGTGCTTAAACCCGATAAATTCATGTCTATTACGTTCCATAGCTCGAACGTTTCAGTATGGAATGCGTTGATAGGTGCTTGTCAGGATGCAGGGTTTGAATTAGTGAATATTGTTCCGCAAACTCCAATTAAAAGAACGCACAACCAAATAGAGTTGAAAGGAACGGTCAAAACAGACCTTATAGCAACGTTTAAAAAGCCAGTACATGAACGATTTATATCTCCGCAAAAAGAAAGAATGATCAACGTAAGAAACATCGTGCTTACGGAGACAACAAATCTTTTAGAAAAAGTACATATCGCTACGACAGCAGAAATATACGATGCTGTTATTTTAAAGTGGATTAATATAGCTTATCGTAATTCGAAAACACCTAAAACTGTTAAAATATCTTTAAATGATGTGGCAGAAACATTGAGAAGGAATAGCAATTTTGAAAGTTTCTCAGAAACAGCTTTTGATTATAAAGGAGAGCCAAGAGAAATCATAAAGTGGAGGTTGAAGAATGCCATCTGAAATTACAAATAAGTATAAGGAGACGTCAGAGGAAATAGAAAGGATTGAAAAGGCGATGAAATGCGTTTTGAATAAAATTGGCGAATTTAAGGTACTGGATGAAAAGTTAGTTCCAGAAGGTTTAAAACCCATAGCCCGGTCTATTGCATGGTTGGTAGACCAGGTGGTTGTACAAAATCTAAAGAAATATAAAGATGTTTGTGGTATAGAAGAGGTTGAAGAGCCTCCTCATGACCTTGTGCAATACGATTGCATTTTGAAACTAAAAGAGGACGATATAGAATGTTTCATAAATGTTAAAACGAGTCTTACGGCAACAGACCGAACAGGTAGATTTGATATTTCTAAAGCAGATAAACTGATAGAGTTATATGAGGAGCGACCTGACTTGCTTCTATTAGTTGCTATAATTGTAGTGGATTTTGATAATATTTTTGTCAAGTTTGAAGATTTAATTGTTTTCAACGTTGCGTGGGTCCCCGAGGTTTATTATAATCGTGCCAACCATAATTTACAATCAAGGGCTAACGGAATGCAAACTCCTCGTAGCAATCAAGAATTTATCAGGATTTTAAAGCAAAAAATGGATGAAGCAGGGCATTTAGCTCATTATTCCTAGCTTTACGAGAAATGGGAGGTGCACACTTCAAAGTGGAAACTTCAGATTTTGTTCCAAGTAAGCAGTTAAAAGCACGAAAAGATAAAACCCAAAATGCACAACCCTAAACAAAGGTCAAACGCTGAAAAAATTACAAACGATAATATGAGAGTAATCGCAAAGGCGGTTGCCGACCGTGATGGAATGCTGGTTATCTGTGGAGATCACGAGGCGCATTTAAAAGAGAGAAAAGAGTCGCAAGGAAAAGCAACGGTGCCTTTGATTGTTTCGTGTCCTTATGGCAGACAGATGCAAGAAATACCGGTTCGCCACGGTTTTAAATCGATAGGGAAAGATAAACTTCGGTTGATTTTGATTTATTCACCACCTTATAAGGATGAGAGATAATAAAGGAAATAAGAGATGTAAAGGAATAAAGAAGGGAGCTCTGTGAGTGGTTATGAGTGTAAATATTTATATGTTCTCAACATATCTTTCATAATAACAAAAGGGTAGAAAGATGAAATTTAAAAACAAATATACCCAAGAGGAAGCAATTGGGCAGATAAGCCGGTATTGCGAGGAAATGGATATTATCATAATTGCAAAAAATATACAATATGGTATCCAATGCAGGCTAGAAAAGGGCAGTAATAAGGTCACAGTCAATTTTTATGATACTGGAACAATATTAACTCAAGGAAATAATAATTCGCTGCAGAAAGAGATAGAAAATTATATTGATGTGAACTTAGACGACAAAACCCTGGCACAATTACCATCAAAAGAATTAAAAGGGGTTGCCAGTTATACTTTGAAAGAGGATAATGACATCTTAAAACTGAAGAAGGGATTTGAAAGGGTGGAAGGCGTAAAAAAGTTTGAAGAAGATATTCCTGATCATGTGGATTATGTACTAAATATAGTCCGAGGATGGGCTTCTTTAAAGATAACACAATATAAGAGCTTAAAACTCCTCATTCAAGGGAAATTTTCTGGTCTTTATCACGAAGTTGTTTCTATTGCAGACCAATATTGCAATCCATCCATTGAAGACCTAATAAATGGTGCAACTTCAGAAGATAGTCAGAGTTTGGTTAAAAAGGGCATTACTGCAGATCTGAAAACTAAGGCACAGGTTACAGTTCAAGAATTGATAGGAGAAAAAGCTTTTAATTTTCTTTGGGAGCTAGATCAAAAGTACCTGTGTTCATCACTCTGTTTAATTAAAATAACCGAGCAACATGATATTCCTGAATATTCAGGAGTTGTTACGCAAGCTTCTAAAGCGTTTGAAGGATTTTTAAAGAAATTATTGCTGGATAAAGGAATAATTACTTGGGAAGATTTGGAAGAGAAACGCGATAGAATAGGTGGCGATACCTTAGATAATTTGAAGAAACATCTCCCATTCCCTAAACGACAAAAAACTATTATACCCACGTTACAGACTGAATGGGAAGTCTCTAGAAATCAATTAATGCATAGCGACCCGGTAGAGCCTGTTGAATTAAGGGGTATTGAAGCGGCAAAGGAAAGATTCTCTGCAATAACGAAAGCAATCCGAGGAGCGTATTATGCCTTTTATGAATACGATCTATATAATTTACCCCATAAAAATAATGAAAACCAAAATATAGATTCTTGGATAGGTACAGATGAATCTGGCAAAGGCAATTATTTTGGACCACTCGTTGTTGCCGGTGTATTTGTAAATGAAGAAACAAAACAAAAGTTGATTGGATTAGGGGTGAAAGATAGTAAGAAAATATCGGATAATAAAATAGGAGAGCTTGCTATGAAGATCAAAGTCACTTGCAAGCATTCTATCGTTCCAATAGGACCAGAGAAGTATAATGAACTGTATGATAAGATAGGAAATCTTAACAAATTATTGGCTTGGGGGCACGCAAGGGCAATCGAGAATATATTAGAAGATACTGATTGTGAAAATGCGCTAACTGACCAGTTTGGCGACGAAAAATTTGTTTTAAACGCACTGCTTAAAAAAGGCAAGAAGATTAAACTTGTCCAGCGACCAAGGGCTGAAGAAGATGTTGGTGTAGCTGCCGCTTCCATACTTGCGAGAGATGAGTTTTTAAGAAGACTTCACAAATTGTCCCAGTATCATAGATTAAATTTACCCAAGGGGGCATCTCAACAAGTGGTAATAGCTGCAAGAGAAATTATAAAGAAGAGCGGGGAAGAAGAACTTAGGAAAATAGCTAAGTTGCATTTTAAAACGACTAAAGATGCTCTAAGGGGATTAAAACACTGATGGATGATTACTATGAACCATTCAGAAGTTGAGGAACTTTGTAGCAGAGCGATCCAAATAAGAATGCCAAAAGACGCCGATGTAAAAACTCTCGACCAGTTATTTACCAAAAGAAATCTGATAAGTTTATCCATTCTTTATAACGAAATCCAACGCTTGGAAGAAAGCGAGATAAAAGATGAGAGCCAAAAGACATAGAGAAACAAAGGAGAAAATAGAAAAGAAGGGGAGAATAGTGTGGGTCGGAGATGTAGAAGTGAACCTTGAGGAAGTGGTGAGTGGAGAAGAGATAGAGGACATCGCTACTGATATACTCCATGAGATGGGAGAAAGACGATTGAAACAATGGAAACCAAAATTGAATATATTTGCACATGCATCTGATATTGCAGAATGGGACAACGTGCTTCTAAACCGTTATCGTCCTGTGTACACGAACATAAAAAAAGAATATGGATTGGATTCGAGCTTGCAGGAAGCTTGTAAAGGGCTGTCCAGACAATTAGCATTTGCGAGAGAGTTGCTCGATTTCTCGATTAAATTATTCGGACGGGATAAGGAGATAGACATTGGACGCTCCATTACGTATCCGACAATGAACACGTCCATGCTAACGGGCTTTTACACAACGAATTTGGGAGAAATGGATAGAGCGCTCTCTTATGCGGAATCACAGCTATCAGAGTTGCTTATCTCTGATTTTGCCAGGAACGAGATAGAATTTGAAGAGAAAACACTGCATGCAGGCTCTCTTATTTTTCTTGCAATGGAAATATCAGAAACTATAAAAATGTGCTGTTTTGATTTCTTCAATGCGGGCAAGCATCCTGCAACGGAATATTCAGATTTCCCACCGGTTGAGACTGAGGTTGGGATAGGTGCGGTTGATACAACCAAGCCAGTTGTAGTCTTCTTTGGCAATAATTTCCTGCCTGCGTGGTTCGCTATTGAGTACGTAAGAAGAGAGGGCTTGGATAATATAATAGAAATTTGTGGTGTGGGGGCAGTAGGGCATGACATCCCGAGGTTTTACAAAAGGGGGAAGGTTCTCACATCGGCAACGAAGATAAGGAAGGTCTTCAGAGCGGGCATACCGGATGTGGTCGTAGTCAGCGACTCGTGTTTCGAGTTTGATCTATTAGCGGAAGCGAAGAGAGTGGATACGAAGGTGATAGCATACGGAAATAAAGCTGGTAATGAGTTAGAAGACCGGTCCGAGGATTCTGTGGAAGACATAATCAACGACATACTCGAGAATGACTTACCAGGCATAAAATTAGCAAATCTGGAGAAAGCGGGGGAGCTTGTGGTTAAATTGGCGCAGGAGATAAAGAAGAGAGGGAAAAGAAAAAGGAACTATTTGCTTTCAGAGAATGAGATAAAGGAAGAAGCATCGCGGTGCAAATCGTGTGATACCTGTTTTGAGGTATGCCCAAGCAGGTTGGCGCTGAGCAAAGCGATGAAGGAGGGCGTGAAAGCACTCGCCGATATTTACGATGAGTGTATATTCTGTGGTGAATGTGAAAGAGCGTGCCCTGAAGGAATTCCAATCGTTGATTTGATTATAAGTGCCGCTTCTGCCGCGGGTAAAATACGTGAAGATAAGTATCTTATGCGTGCTGGCAGGGGACCTATGTCAGAGTTAGAGTGGAGAGACCTGACTTTTGGGATTATACTCGGTGGAAACGGTCCTGGGATGATTAACATTATAGGATGTGGGAATTATCCGGGTTCGGAGCGCGAAGTAGCGGATATGGCAAGATATTTCTTAGAGAGGAACGCTCTTGTCACCGTTTCTGGTTGTGTAGCCGCAGATGTGGCGAAATATTTCGATGCGGAAGAGAAGAAATATTTATTTGAGCAATACATCGCAGCAGGTGTGCTGAAGGGGTTGGTGAATTTTGGCGGATGTACAGCTATTTCGCACGTTCCTTCGGCTGTATATCGAGGTGCATTGGTGGGCAGTGGATACGTACCAAAAGCGAACTGGACGCAGATTGCTGATTATCTCTATGCGAGGCTGCCCGTGGTAGTGATAATGTGGGGTGCAGGGACTGAAGAGATGTATGCCGTAGCATCGGGACTCGTAAGGTCTGGCATACCGGTTGTCGTTGGACCTTCAGGCTTCAAGTTTAAAAGATATTTTATGGGCGATAAATACGACAGGAGCAGGTGGTGGATGTATGACGGCGTCACGGGGGAGAAGAAAGAGGTTGAACCCTGTCCCACGCACATGCTCGTGCCGGTGGAGACGAAAGAGGAGGCAATAGCAATGAGCGCTAAATTGTTGCACCGACCGCTTGCGTTGCGAGACCCGAGACTGGCGAGTTTGGAAGCAGAGAACGAAGCACATAAGATTTTCTTCGATGAATATCCTGATGATTGGCATTTGTACGTGCGGTCAGAGCAGGAATTACACGTGATGAGAAAGGTGGAGTTGTTAAGGAAGCTGGAAACGGAGCATGGCTGGGAGGTCGAGGGCATGCGAATAAAGAGGGCGAGGCATAGGTCTGGCGAGCTGATGGACATGGCAACATATAATAAAAAATACGGAATACAATTGGGCAGGTATTCGACACTTGTGCCGAGATTGATAACAAAAAAGTAAATTGTTTGACACAGATTAACGCTCGTGGGCTCTGCCCACGTTCCCGCAAGCCCTGAAAGGGCTTAATTAACACAGATGAAAAGATTAAATAAAAAGGAGCTTTTTATCTTACGGAATAGCCTCCTTTATTGCATCGGCGAGTAATCTACCCGCTTGCTGCATTATCGGTCTTTCCGGACCCATGTACGCCACACACTCGTTATCGTGCATCTGCATCACCGCTTCCTCAAACGATTTCATGTCTTTGTAGGACATACCCACAAGTTTAGCTGCGATTTTGGAAGCCGAGCCACAAGGTGTGTCTCGAATGACTTTTACGGCTTCGATAACTTTGTTTTTCTCATTCACTCGGAATTCAAATTTTGGCTTTCCGAAAGATTCGACAAAAGATTGTACAAGTTCATTCTCACTCGTGTCCAGCGAACAAAGAGGTTCCGGGAATTCCACGTGTATTCCCTTCTCCTTGAGTTCGTTTTCAATCGAATATTTACCTTCTGGTATCAAGTTCGGGTCTTCAATAGGCCAAAGAATAGCTTTTGCTCCTGTTCTTTCCGCTATGATAGGTACGAGGTCGCCTGCCTTTGGAAGTATTCCGAGCACTAATAGGAGGTCACATTCGGGTAGCGGTATATCCTCTGGCATGTCGTTCTCCGGGTCGTCAAGCGATACGGACGGGACTTTGAGGTCGTAGAGGCTCACAATCCGGTCTGCAAGTTCACTCATAGCCAGATGTTCGGTTACCAGTTCTCCAAACGAGCCATGATACAGTATATAAACTCTATTATTCTCGACCATTTTAACCCTACTACAAGGGGGAAAAAAATGGAAGAGCTATTTCCTCAGCTCTTCCAATCTCTTCTTTATCTGCTCCAACTGGTCGCCAAGCGCCTTAGCCTGCGATTCGAGCATCGTAATCTCTTGCTCCTTCGACATTGCTGGCATGCCAACTGGTGCTTGTTGCTGTAGCCAGGAACCGAACTGAGGTATTTGCCCTGACTGGTAGAGATACTGCGCCGCTGGCGGTAATCCCGTTGGGCTTCTTCCTATCCAGCCCGGAGAATAGCCGAATCGCATCCAGCCTGGCAATCCAGTTAGATAATACATCCACCTGTATCCTGCCATCTTTTTCTTGTCACCTCCTATTACGGTCTCGTCATTTTAGAGCCGCATTTTGGGCAAGTTTGTTCGTAGCATGGCACCCCGGCTTGATGTGGCATTGTATAGCCACAATTTGGGCATCGGCATTCCCCGCCGGGTCCCAATCCTCTGCCACCCATTCTTCCTCTTCCTCCGCCGCTCATTTTATCTTATCCACCTCCCGTATGCATACGGATGCGAATGCGGCATGGGGTATATTCCAGTAACTGGAGCTATCGGTCCATACATTCCTGTCCACCACCCTCTGGGAAGCCATGGGAAGTTTCGGCAGAAGGGATATGGGTTGCCTCTTCCAGGTCCAAAACCAGACCAAAAACCTCTTCCAAATCCTGTTCTTCTTCCTCTTGGCATTTTTTTTCACCTCCTTTTAAGCTCTTCTATTCTCTTCTTCACTTCCTCTAAATCTTTCTCCAGTCTATTTGCCATGTCTGATAATTGTTCAATTTCTTCTTCTTTTGTTTTTGGTACAGCCGACGTCTGAGGCGCTTGTGGTTGTGCGGGCATTGGTTGCTGCATACCAAGTCCTATACCTCTACCCATACCACGTCCTCTACCGCCGCCTCGTCCACCGCCCATGCCCATACCAAATCCAGCGCCTGTACCTGCGCCTGTGCCTGCACCCATTCCTGCGTGAGCGGCAACAGTCGAAATTCCAGCCTCATTTAGTTTACCGGCTTTATACATCTCAACTGCTTCTTTCACGGTGCCATACGCGCCTGTTGCAATCTTCACACCTGCTGTGGAAAGCACCTGGAAAGCATTGGGACCTATATTTCCGGATATAACCACATTCCCCCCTTTATTCACGACTGTTTGTGCTGCTTGAATTCCTGCTCCTCCCGGTGCGGTAATGGCTTCGTTTGGTATAGCTTCGAATGCCATCGTATCTGAATCAACGAACACGAGGTACTGGCACCTTCCAAACCTCGGGTCTACTTGCGCATTCAAGTCTCCTGCCGTTGCGGTTACGCATATCTTCATCTCTCTTCTCACCTTTCTTTTTCTACCTTACTATATGAATATATATTCACAAGTACATAAAAAGTTTACTTGTTTTCTTTCTCTCCTTCCACAAATGCCCTCACATTTTCCACTATCTGCTCAAACGCCTCTCTCACTTTCGATTCCTTTTGCAGAACAAAAGGCGTTCCACTATCTGCTGCTTCTACCATCTGCGGGTCAAGTGGGACTCTGCCGAGGAAAGGTACACCTAACTCCCTCGCTGACCTTTCGCCGCCACCGTATTTGAAAATGTTTATCTCTTTGCCACAGTAAGGGCATACAAACCCGCTCATGTTCTCTATTATCCCTATAACAGGTACTTTCAGCACGCCAGAGAAATTCACCGCCTTTCTTGAATCCAGCAGCGCTAAATCCTGCGGCGTCGTAACTATTATCGCGCCATCTACGTTTTTAATCAACTGTGCTACACTTAGCGGCTCGTCACCCGTTCCCGGCGGAAGGTCAATAACCATATAGTCCAGTTCTCCCCAATCCACATCAGAAAGGAATTGTCTTATCGCATTCATCTTCATCGGTCCTCGCCAGATGATTGCAGAATCTCGGTCCGGCAGTAGAAAACCTATAGACATCGCCTTCAGCCGCGGTGTGACTAAAATCGGTGATATTTTTCCCTCCGATGCTCCCGGTCGCTTGTCCTCTATACCCAGTATCTTCGGTACATCGGGTCCGTGTATATCGGCATCCATCAAACCCACGTCTAAACCTCTCATCCCAAGAGCAAAAGCGAGATTCGCTGCCACCGTTGTTTTCCCTACTCCTCCCTTACCACTCATCACCATTATCTTATGCTTTACCTTCTCCATCCTCGCTTTTACTGCCTCTTCCTGCTCCATCATCCTCTTCTTTCCTTCTCTCTCTTCTTTCGTACTCATGATTATAATTATATTTTATCCTCTAAGATTTAAAGGAAGCCAAGGGACCTCTTCCACGCTTTCTTCTCCTGTACCCGGATGGCATTCTCGGAGGGGGCACATTAATTTTGGCTTCTGCTAT
>JAODGF010000081.1 GCA_025464645.1 Methanosarcinales archaeon | reverse complement strand
CGAAGAGGATGCGAGTGGTAGATGAAGAGACGGTCTGGAATTATTCGAGTTTATTGTTTCAAATAGTGTGTGTAATTGCAAAGCTGGGAGCGCAAACGGAAGAACTGAATCGTGCTAAGGATGCACTGCAAAAGGCGCATGACAAATTGGAAATTCGCGTGCAGGAACGTACAGCGGAACTGGCACAACGGAACAAAGAGCTCATGGAAGCGAACAGGAGGTTAGAGAAGCAATCGAAGGAGTTGAAGGATATGCAACTTGCAACGCTGAACATAGCTGAGGACCTTGACGAGGCGAGAAAAGAAGCAGAGAAGGCAAAAGCAGAGATAGAAAAGGTCAATCAAAAGCTGGAGCGGTCCAACCGAGAACTTCAGGATTTTGCTTATATCGCCTCGCACGACTTGCGAGAACCGATGCGAAAGATATCTGCTTTTGGGCAACTGCTCCAGGAATCGCTAAAAGGGAAGCTGGACGAGGATGAAGAAGAGAACTTTGCCTTTATGATTGACGGTGCCAATCGGATGCAGCAGATGATTGACGATTTGCTGACCTATTCACGTGTTACAACCAAAGCCAAGCCGGCAAAGAGAGTTGATTTGAACAAGGTAATCGAGGATTTAAAAAATGTAGAACTGGCTGTCTTGCTTGAGGAGACCGGAGGAACCATTCGTGTTCCGGAACCGCTGTTACCTGTTCAGGCAGACCCGTCACAAATGCACCAGCTGCTACAAAACCTGATTGCAAACGGGTTGAGATATCACCGAGAGGGGATAGCACCGGAGATTACTGTTCGGAGCAGGGAGTTGAGTGATAAAATGGTGCGTATAGAAGTGGAGGACAACGGCATAGGAATAGAAGCATCAAATTATGAAAAAATCTTTGGAATGTTCCAGCGCCTTCACTCACGTGAAGATTATAGGGGCACCGGGATTGGATTGGCAGTGTGTAAAAAGATCGTGGAACGGCACGGAGGTGAAATCGGAGTTGAGTCGAAGCCTGGAGAGGGGTCGAAGTTTTGGTTCACAATGCCAAAAAGTACAAATGACGAATTACGAATTAGGGGGGAAGAATAAAAAATGGAAAAAATAAAGCCTGCCACCATATTGCTGGTAGAAGATGATCCTGGGGATCAGAAATTGATAAAAGTATCGTTGAAGAACCAGAAGATAGCAAACGAGCTGTACATCGTGGGTTCAGGAGAAGAGGCGATGGAGTTCTTATACCATCGTGGTAAGTATAGCGATGGAATGCCTTTCCCAGACCTGATTTTACTGGATTTGAAGATGCCGGGGATGGGCGGGAAAGAATTCCTGAGACGGATAAAGCAAGACGAGCGAATGAAAAAGATTCCAGTGGTTATTTTGACTTCCTCGGACTCTGAGAAGGACATCCTCGATAGCTACAATCTGCAAGCGAGTGGATACGTAAAGAAACCAGTGGAACTGGAAGATTTTAAGCGAGTTGTGAAAGAGATAAACGAATACTGGTTTATAATCTGCAAACTACCACCAAAGGAAGAATAATTACCAATGAAAAGTTACAAATTAAGAATTATGAATGGGAAGTTGGGGGAAACGGAAGATGAGGGAGTAGAGGAGAATAAACAATCAGCAGTAAAAATTCTTATCTGCGATGATGATCCGGCATTCCGCAAATTGGTGCGAAGTTATTTACGATCAGCAGACAAGGGGTTCGTATTGAAAGAGGCAGGGCAAAAAGAAGAGATACAGAAAGCTCTGGACAAGGGAGGAATAGACCTGGTGCTTATGGACATCCTGATGCCAGAGAAATCAGGCGTGGAATGGCTTGAAGAGATTGTTGAAAAGCGAATTGCACCTGTGGTCATGCTTACCGGGTTTGGAAGCGAAGAGATTGCAGTTCAGTCCATCCGTGAAGGTGCAATTGACTACATTCCGAAGGACCATCTCACAAAGGATAGATTATTGAACACCATAAAACTAACACTGGAAATATGGAAACGAAAGTTAGCGGAGGAGGAAAAGAGGAGACTATTGGAAGAGCTTGGAACAAAGAACGCGGAATTGAAGAAGGCGATGGAACATATGGCAGATTTAGAAGAGGTAACAAGGATGAAAACTGATTTCTTATCCATAACGTCCCACGAATTAAGAACTCCGCTAACACCGATGAAATCTCAATTACAAATGCTACGGGATGGATACATGGGTAAATTAAATGAGCGACAAGAAAAGAGCATAGAGACCGTGCTCAGAAATCTAACAAGGTTGGAAAAATTGATTGAGGATATTCTGGACCTTTCAAGGATAGAAGCAGGTAAGATTAAGTTGTCTTTTGAGTCCATGAATATCAACGACGCAATTAGAGAAGCAATAAAGATGCAGGAAACATCTGCTAAGGAAAAAAATATAGAAATAAGTGCGAAGTTAGCCGAGATGCCAAACATAATTGGAGATGCTGATAGATTAGGACAGGCAATAGGCAATCTGTTGAACAATGCGATAAAATTCTCAGAAGAAAAAGGCAAAGTGATTATTGAAACTAAGCGTTTGGGGAAAAATGTTCAGGTTAGTATAACTGATTATGGTACAGGAATAGCAAAAGCCGATCAAAAGAAATTATTCAGCCCGTTCTCTCAGGTTGATACTACTCTGGAAAGGGAACACGAGGGAACGGGCTTAGGATTAGCGATTGCTAAAGGGATTATTCAAGCGCATAACGGCAAGATATGGGTAGAAAGCGAATTAGGAAAAGGGTCAACATTTTGTTTCTCGATTCCGATAAACCAAAAAATTACTGAAAAAGAAGCTCCTTATATTGGGTAATAGAACTCTCGGTAAAAGGTGAAGAGTATTATGGCAATATAGGAGAGAGCATGGAGGGTAAAGAAGAACTCCGCAACCAGGGTTTTATGGTCTATGATTTAGCAAACACGAGGAAAAATTTAAATGCCGGAACCACCGAGATACGTTTTCCACCAATTTTTCGCGTCTCCTCCTTATCCCGCGAAATCACGTAACCCTGCTCGACTTTGAACCTGTTCATAAACGCAAGCAATCCTTTAGTATCTATTTTCCCATATTTCACCTCTATTGGCACTGGTTCTCCGTTTGTCATCACTACGTCAACTTCATTCTTGTACGGGTCGCGCCAGAAGAATTCTGCTTTAACTTGATTTACTACCAACCACTCAAATACGCGCGATTTAGAATGCGCGTCTTCTCTGAACAGGAGGTCTGGAGAGATTATCGTGGGATAATATTTTTTTAGTTTCCTTTCCGTCTTCCTCCTACTTCTTGAATAGTTGTACAGCTTTTTAATGAGGAACGACTCTTCGAGATAAGACAGATAATTTGAAAGCGTTTGTCTTGAAATTTTCAACTCCTGTGCCAATTCTGAAAGCTCTATGAGTTGCCCTGGCTCTTCCATAATTACGTTAAGTAGTGATTCTATTACTGATATGTCTCTAATCTTAAACAATCCCGGTATGTCCCTGTAAACAACCTTTTCTACTATGCTTTCTTTAACATATTTCTTCACCACAACTTTCTCTTTGACGTTTACCAATTCAGGAAAACCGACGGTCAAGGTGAATTCGGCGAACAACCTGGCTAATTCCCGCTCATAAATGCCGATGGGCTCGAAATCAACTCCTTTGAACCGAAGGAATTCACCGAATGAAAGCAGCTCGACTTTGAACTCAAATATTCTCCCGGCAAGCGTTTCTTTTGTCTTCTTTCTTATAAATAACGATTCTGAACCCGAGATTATTATCTTGATTTGTTTCCCGAACAGGTCGTATATGCTCTTTAATTGATCTTCCCAATTACTTAGCTTCTGTATCTCATCGAGCAAGAGCAGATATTTCCCCCGTCGTCCACGGAAGTCCTTTTCCATTAGTTCCTCATATCCCCTCAAAACCTCTCTTATTTCTGCTTCGCGGAATTCATCAAAGGAGAAGTAAATTATATTCCGCGAATCGAAGCCATTTTCTATCGCGTCTTCTATGATTTTCCACATTAAAGTCGTTTTTCCAACTCTTCTTAAACCCGTAAGTGCAATTATCTGCGGCAGGGGCATGAATTTTTTAATTTCTTCATAAATTTCTCGCTGCTTATATTCTATCTCAAATTCTCCCTGCCACCAGGGATTTAAATCCCGCAACACATCCTTAATTTTTGTCATGTTTTGGTTATATTCAAATTTGTATTTAACCTATAATAGATTTTATGTTAATTGTATTTAACCTTAACGCAATAGACGTTCGTTGGTGTGGATTTATAAGTCGTCATGTCCATAAACTTTATACATATAAAAGAGCAATGCGCGACTTTAAAGATAAGCTGGCGAAGGAAGGGAAGTTGATAGAGATAGAGCGGAGTGTGGGGTCAAAATACGAAGTTGCATCTATTTGTGCCGAGTTTGAACGGAAAGGCACCAAAAAGCCGGTTTTCTTTCACGCGGTGGACGGCAAGCATAAAGTCATAATGAACGCCTTGGGGGGAAGAGAGATACTGGCGGAGTTGCTTGGCACATCACCTGCCGAACTCGCACCGTTTCTGGCGAAAATCGGTGACGAAGGAAAAGTAAAGATAGTTGAGGATTCACCGGCAAAAGAAGTAGTTAAGGAGCCTGATTTAAGCGAGTTGCCAATATTAACCTATTTTCCAGGAGATGGTGGCGCTTATATAACGGGGGGCGTGGTGGTTGCGGAATTGGATGGCGTGAGGAATGCATCCATTCACCGGTTGATGGTCCTGGATGATAAAAGATTAGCCGCGAGGCTTGTTCCTCCTCGTCACCTGTATAAGATGCATCGTGAAGCGATAGAAAGAGGGGAGGAATTAAAAGTGGGAATTGCCATAGGTGTAGAAGACCCGCTGGTTCTTTTAGCAGCTTCAACAAGAGTCCCACCGGGTAAAGAGTTCGACTATGCCGCAGCTTTGACAAAAGAGCCAATGGAACTCTTCAAACTGAGTAATGGCGTAGCGATTCCACATGCAGAAATCGCTCTGGAGGGATTCATAGGCAAAGAACGAGCAAAAGAAGGTCCTTTTTTGGATATTACCGGCACTTATGACCGCATACGCGAAGAGCCCGTTATCACGCTTACGCGGATGTATCACCGAAAAGACCCGATTTACCATGCCATTCTACCGGCAGGAAGGGAGCACAAGCTGCTTATGGGTGTGCCTTACGAACCGTTGATATTTAGAGCTGTGGAGCGTGTGGCACGCGTGAAGAACGTGTTTTTGACAGAAGGCGGCTGTTGCTATTTGCATGCCGTGGTACAGATAAAGAAAGAAGGAGAAGGAGAGGCGAAAAACGCGATTATTGCTGCTTTCGCGGCTCATCCAAGTCTTAAATCGGTTGTCGTTGTGGACTCTGATATAGACATATTTAGCTCTGATGAGGTGGAGTATGCAATAGCAACGAGGGTGCGATGGAATGAGGATGTGGTGTTCATCCCCGGTGCGAAGGGCTCCTCACTTGACCCTTCTGCTGAAAACGGGCTCACGACAAAGCTTGGAATAGATGCGACGAAGGAGTTAGGGCAGGAGGCG
>JAODGF010000080.1 GCA_025464645.1 Methanosarcinales archaeon | reverse complement strand
CCAATGCCCTGTTTTAAAGCTTCAAGTTATGGGTCGCTATGATAACAAAAAATGTCCAGGTCTATTATGTCATCCTCTTTCCTTGGAATTCTACCAAGAGTTTTATAATACCCCTCAGGCAACAATCTTTGCTGTTTAGATGTAAGGTCAGCCCAGAAATAATCGCTCTTGCCATTTCCCTTTTCTTTTAACCCATTTAGCTTCTCAAGGATTTCATCAATCACCTTCAAATCATTCTCCAAATTATCTAAAACTTTTTTCAAGCCAAGATTCAATAATTCTAAATACGTATAGTGTTTCCCTTCCTCCTTTAAATCCTCCGCATAACCTAAAAGAATTTTTACAACTCTGTCAAACCATGTTTCTTCATCTTCCTCTTCCGCATTATACTCCTCCAACACATCTTCAAGTTCCTTCTTTATTTTCGCCTTTTCTACTGCATCTTTTATCGCGTCTCTCAGTGATTCTTCACTTAAAATCGCATCCATTTGTGTTCTGAAAAAGGCATAAAATATCCTTTCTTTTTCGTAAATTCGCCGTAAGGTCGTTTCAAACGGGTATATACCACTTTCCAGCCGTTTTCCAAGTAGTAATTTAAACAGGTCTGCTATTTCCACATAGTGTTTTTCTTCCTCTTCCTCCCCTTCTCCTTCAAACACCACAAACCTCGTGCCATACAGTTTTGTATATTCAAACAAGATACTATCCATCCTTTTACTTATCCGTTCGACAAGCCCTCGGTACTCTTTTGTATAAAAGGGAGAATAATCAAGCCTGTAAGGCTTTGGGTCTTTGAATACCAGAGGCTTTTCGTTTACTTTTAAATCCTTGAACTGTTCCATGATGTATTTTCTGGTTCGTAAAACCATTATCTCGTCAAGTATCTTCTGCTTAATCTCTGTTGCCACTTTCTTCAAATCTTTCCTTATCTTATCATCGTCCCTTTTTTCCAAATTCCTCTTCAAGTCCCTATACTTCTTTATTAAATCGGTTATTGGTATCCCTTTTATTCTGAATGGGGCAAAAGTATCATCAATAAAAAGCCTGACCAAGTTGAAAATGTCATTAATTGAATTGTTCAGCGGAGTTGCAGTCAAAAGCATAAACTTATTCGGGAAGTTATCGCTTTTCTTTTGTAGTTTTCTAACATTTTTCCACCTGCGTGTATTCTTATTTCTAAATTTATGCGCCTCGTCTATCACGAATAAATCATATTCTTCCGCAAGCCTCTTTAATTCACCTTCCTTCATGTTTTGGAAAATACCCAGAGAGAGAAAAGCAACTCTGCCTAAAAGTTTATCTCCGGAATCATCATAGATTTCGTAAATCTTGTTATTGTTGTAATTTTTTGTGAGCCTCTTGAAGTTATTTCCGAAAAAATAATCAGAAACAATGTTGATCTTTTCTCCGTTGAATAGTCTAATTCTTGTATCCTCATTCATTCTTCCTATCAGGAGTTCTTCCCATTGTGAAATTATAGACGGAGGCAAAATAAGCAATACGGCGGGTTTCTTTTCATTACTAACAATCCACGCTGGATGTTTTCCACTTAAAAACTCTTCTATCACTGCCGATGCCATAAAACTCTTTCCTAATCCGACGGAATCTGCTAATATCACGCCGTTGTAGAAATTATCTATGTTCACAGCATTTACAACCCCAACAAGTTGAAATTCCATGAGAATATCTCTTTTAAGCAAATTAAGAACCCGCCCCTCAAACCACCTGTAAACCAGATACTTAAACAAAACTTGCGGGTCTATTAACTCGCCAATCTGTGGATAAGGGCTTTCAGGCAATACCCCAGAGAAATCTATTACCTTTAGCAAATCCTCACGGAATTCTAAAGCTTCTTCCCATAGATTATCAAACCATTTGTTTAAATAAAGCACTTCCTCTCTCGATGTAAGCAATACATTTAACTCCTTATTTTTCGTAAGTCCTTCGGCTGTGAAATTAGAAGAGCCTACAACCGCTAATCCGGGCGATGCATATCTCTCTTCTGGATTGGTTAAGAACAAATACAACTTCGCATGCATTCTCGATTTTTCGTATAGCTTCACATCTATTACGTTATGGGCAACAAAATCCTTTAAAGTCCTCAATTGTTTTATCTGCTCTTCGTTCAGTTTCCTCTTTTGCAAATCTTCTATCATTCTTTGCTTGAACAGTTCTCTTAGTTTATAACCGGCGACCAATTCTTCTTTTGTCGGATACGTAGTTTCATTTCCCATCACAATCTTCAGAAACGGAGAATTATCATAATTATCAGGGAAATCGCTCTCTACTAAAGAGAATCCAGTTAAAAAGAAATACCCGATAGCAAATTTAGCCTCTTCTGACCTTCTTATCCGGTCTTTTAAGACTCTTATTAATTCCCGGTCCGGGCTGTTGTCTATTATGTTCAGGGCATCATTATCTGTCATTTTTTACTCCTCAAATGGATGTAAATTCTTTTGTAACCACTTCGACATTCTTCAACTGGTATTGGTAAATCCTGATAGTCATAGTTGAGCAAATTGCAATATAAGGTTCGAGCATCGTCTATTCCGCTAAATTCTGTGATGCAATCGAACACCTGTGACGGTTGGATGTGGAGCATTTATTTTATTGTAAATGTCAGAGGTTGTGATATAAAAAGGTTTCGCGGACCGATATTTTTCTACATCTTATTCGCCATATACTTTTTGAATGAAAAATCAAGAATAAAATTATGAACGAATACGGCTGGAAACACAGACTACTCAAAATAGACCTTTCGGAAAGTCGAATAGACACCTTCGTGCCTGAGGAGTCTTTACTTAATGATTATCTCGGTGGTCGAGGGCTCGGAGCGAAACTATTGTATGATGCAGGTCGTGTCGAAGCCCTGTCGCCAGAAAACCTGCTTGTATTCGCCGCAGGTCCATTAACAGGGACCACAACGCCAGCCTCGGGCAGAGTATCGCTATCCACAAAATCACCTTTGACGGGGACGATCTTCGATTCTAACTGCGGTGGTTCATTTGGTCCCGAACTGAAAAAAGCGGGATACGATGCAATAATTATTGCAGGCAAATCACCAGAACCGGTATTTATAGAAATAGAAGATGACCGGGTGGAGCTAAAATCCGCAGAGACGCTGTGGGGTAAGAACGTAAAAGCGACCACGGGAATTCTAAAAGGCAAGGGCAGCGTAGCTTGCATAGGCAGAGCGGGGGAGAAACTTGTGCCTTTGGCTTCGATAATATCCGATGGTGTTCACGCTTTTGGACGCGGTGGTGTAGGCGCGGTAATGGGCTCGAAGAACCTGAAGGCGATTGTGGTAAAGGGCACAGGAAGAGTAGAGATTTACGATAAGAGTGAATTTTCAAAGCAAAAGAAAGCGATTAACCGGCTTTTGGTTGCATGCCCTACCATAAGCAAAGGGCTGTCAGTCTTTGGAACGCCGTTTTTAGTAAAGATAACGAGCTGGATGAAAGTCCTTCCAGTATCAAATTTCAGGCGGGCAGAGCCTGATTTCGACGTTACGACCTTTTTTGCAAAAGCCATAGCCGAAAAATATTCTCCGAGGAAAAAGGCTTGTTATTCTTGCTCCATTGCATGTAAAAGAGAAGATAAAGAAGGTAAGGAACTACCGGAGTATGAGACAATTGGTTTGATGGGTGCGAACATCCAAAACCCTGACTATGAGGCAGTTGTTGAGGCAAACAGGCTCTGTAACGATTACGGCTTGGATACGATTTCTGTCGCTGGTGTTTTGGGCTGTTACTCAGAGATGCGCGATAAAGCCATTTCGCACTCTGAACTTATAAATTTAACGAGAAAGATAGGCGAAAGAGAGGAGTTTGGCGAAAGACTTGGCAGAGGTGCAAAGGCTTTTGCAGAATCAGAAGGGCATCCTGAGAAGGCAATACAGGTAAAGGGGCTTTCGCTTCCTTCTTATGACCCTCGTGGTGTAAAGGGTTTAGGCTTCAGCTATGCCACTTCCAATCGCGGCGGATGCCATACAAGAGCATATCTCGTCGCTCCGGAGATACTGCGAAAGCCAAAGGCGATTGACCCTTATACGCTTGCAGGAAAAGCAGGGCATACAAAAGTATTCCAGGACAGATTTGCCGCTGTTGATTCGCTTGTGGTGTGTAAATTCGCTTTCTTCGGTGCAGGAGAGGAGGAATATGCGAACATATTGAGTGCTGTTACGGGTGTAGATTACACTTCTGAGGATTTAATGCTTGTTGGTGAGCGGATATGGAATGTGGAACGTCTTTATAATGTAAGAGAAGGTTTTAGTAAAGAGGATGACATTTTGCCTGACAGGTTCTTTAAGGAGAAGGTGAATGGAAGGGTGATAGAAAAAGAAGAGTTTTTAAACACGCTTGACGAATATTATCGTATGCGAGGTTGGGATGAAAATGGCGTGCCTACGGAAGGCAAATTGAAAAGGTTGGGGGTATAGAATAGAAATAAAATGGGTTTTATCTAATGGAAGCCTGAATAATGAGAATAAAGGGTAGTGAAAAGGGGGTAGTGGATAGGAAAGAGTTTTTAAACACGCTTGACGAATATTATCGTATGCGTGGCTGGTTCAGAAAAGAATGGATAGGTAGCAATGCTAAAGCACTTGGTGTCTATATGGCTTTACTGTTAGTTAGATTCAGGCTCAGATTGAGGACTGATATTCCTATTCTGTATAGTGACGAGGGAATAATAGAGCAGAGATTAAAACCTTACCTATCTATTTTCCTGCGAGATAAAAATAGGAATAAAGAGCTGGTAGAAGCGATTGATGCGGGAAAGGATTTTTTTAAGGCTTTAGTTGAGCATACCTCGTATAATGAATATGAAAGCGTCCTGGACCGGATTGAACTGGATTTTTATGATATTTTCAAGGTAGCTTATCTTGAATACGTTAATAGGGAAAAAATTGCGGGAAGAATATCCGGGTATGATGCCACGGCACTCACCCGGACATTTCTGAGCGATGTATCTAAAAACAGATTTTCTAAAGGTAAAATTACCCGCGCTGGCAGTTCTATCTTGCTAACTCCTTTTGGTGAGCTTATGGAATTTTATGGCTTATCAGAAGGGGATGTACGCAGGTTCATGGAACTATTAAGAATGAGTGGAATCATGTTTTTTGATATTGTTCCTGCTCCGGTGGTTGAGGATGAGTTTGTAGGCAGTTTGGGGTCATAGAGCTAACCCTTTGATTCAACCAACATCTGGAACTCCGCGGCATTTAGAATTTTTGATAATCAAACTGTATTACAAGAAATATGAGAGTAGTAGTCCTGGGCTGTGGATTTGGCGGTGTAGAAGTCGCAAGCGAGCTAAGAAAACGCTCAAAAGAGCTTGATATAACCATGATTGACCGCAGAACGCGACTTGAATACCAGGCGGCGCATCCGGAGATACTGAGTGGAAAAGTTACGGCAGAAGAAATATCGGGTGATTTAAATAGGTTCGCATCGAAAATAAAAGCGGAATTCATAAATGATGCGGTTGTAAATATTGATTTTGAAGCGAAAGAGGTGGAGACCCGCGAAGGACTGAAGATACACTATGATTTTCTCGTTATTGCCATCGGTGCAGAACAGACATTTTTTGGCATCCCGGGAGCCGAAGAGTTATCACACACGGTTAACACTTTAAAAGGCGCGATAGAGGCGAAAAAAGCGCTTGAGAGGCTCGATTACTCCCGGAAAATCAGCATTGCTGTTATAGGTGCCGGGCTGACTGGAGTAGAAGTTGCAGGTGAACTGGTTGATTATCTCAGAGGACGAGCATCCGCAAAGATATACCTCATAGAGCTCATGCCGCGGATATTACCCGCTTTTCCCAACGAGAACGTAGCCACTTATGTAACTAAATTCCTCTCTGATAGAGGTGTTGAGATAATGACAGGAACGACGGTACAGGAAGTGAGCGAGCAGGAGATAACGTTCAAAAACGGGAGTAAACTTCATTATGATATTATTATCTGGACAGCGGGGATAAAACCAAACAACCTTCTGGAGAAACTCAAGCTCCCGAAGAAGAAGGGCTGGCTAAAAGTGGACCCTTATCTTCGTGTGGAAGGCATGACGAATGTATTTGCAGTTGGGGATACCGTATATTTCGAAGATGAAGGTGTTCGTTCATGTCAGAATGTAGAGGAGGCGGAACGACAGGGTAGGGTAGCGGCGGAGAATATAATCAGAATGATAAAAGGTGAGAAATTGAAGAGATACAGACCAAAGGGCACGATACAGAAGCCAAGGGCTTTTATATCTCTCGGTGATGATAAAGCAGTGATGTATTTCGGTGGAATTATATTTAAACCTTTTGCATACCGGGCGAAGAAGTATGTGGAGAGGAGGTATATGAAGAGATTTGGGTAGGGGTGAGTGAGAAATCAACATCTGCTCAAAATCCACAAGATTTTGAGCAATTACAGAAATCCTAATCCAGCCGGGAAGCAACTGTCATCGTCAAATCCTCTATTTCAAAATCATCCACCCTTTCCATTCCTTTTTCTTTTGCGCAGTCAAGATGTATCCAGCATTTTGGACATGCCACAATTAACCTGGATGCACCTGTCTGCTTAGCCTCAATCAACCTATCAATTTGCATCTCCCTCGCTACCGCGCCACAGGTTAACAGCGCACTTACACCACAGCATGTTGCCCGGTCCTTATTATGCGCCATTTCTTTTATTTTTACGCCCGGAATACTCTTTAAAACCTCTCTTGGCTCTTCATACATCCCAAGATGCCTTAATCTGCATGGGTCGTGATAGGTAATAATCTGCTCTTTACCGTCACAAAATTTCAATTTTTTATCCCTTAAGATTAAGAATTCAGAGATATGCATGACTTCAAATCCTAATTCTAAATCACCCAAAAATCGCCGGTAGTCTATATCAAACGTTCTGAGACATTCTGCGCATGTAAAAACAACCGTTTTCGCTCCGCTTTCTCTTATCGCTTCTATATTCGCGTGCATCAACGCTTTGAATTTCTTCTCGTCCCCTGCCCAGAGTAAATCGTGACCACAGCATTTCTCCTCTTTACTCACTGCCGGTACAATCCCAATAGAATTGAGTATCTTCACTGCACTCCGTGCTATTTCAAGCAGCCTCAAATTTTCCCGCTCGCTATACACGCGGTCAAGATAAGAAAGGCAACCCGAGAAATAGTAAACCTCTCCTTTATCTGCAACTTTCAGTTCCTCTTCTCCATCGAGCCACCTCAGCCTATTGTTATCACGGGCATCGCCTACTTCTTCAGTAGCCAATAGCCCGGCTTCAAAGAAGTGCGGCACGAGGCGTTTGGTTAGTGCTAAGCTTCTCACACCCTGAATAAAACGCAGAAAATCCACGCCATAAGGACAAATCGCATTGCATATACCGCAGGTCGTGCACATCCAGATTTCTTCACTTAACACTAATTTCTCCGCTTCTTCCATCAATGCCCTGCCTGAAAGGCGTCTTGGAGAGAATCCGGGATTTATTGCCGTTACAGGACATGAAGCCGTGCACATCCCGCATTCTGCGCATTTATTCACACCCGTAACGTAAGTTAGCCTATCTATAAAATCACCTGCGTCTATCTCCTCTTCGGTCTCTGCTGACACTGTCATAGCTGGAAGTGTCAAAAGACAGCTTCTGCACTTGAAGCATCTTTTCGTTTCCTCAATCGCGGCAGTAGCCGAAAACCCGATGTTTATCTCCTCGAAACTCTTTAGCCTCTCTTCTACACCAATTCTTGCGAGCTCTATTCTTCTGCTCTTGCTTATTAACCCTCGAGCTTCCTCTTCCTCTAACTCTTCTTTTATGTATTCTGCCCCCTCAGGCGACACAACCGGAATTTTTAGCGAAAATCTGCCTTCTCTTAAGTCCACTCCCCTTAAGTATCTATCAATGGATTCCGCAGCCTCGTTACCATCTGAAATGGCATCAACCGCAAATGCAGCGCCACGGACACAGTCGCCACCTGCAAATATCCCGTCCTCTGTGGTGATACAGAACTCATCCGCTTTTATCGCTCTCCCTTTTATCATCTCAACTCCACTGCCCTCAAGAAATCCCAAAGCCGATGCCTGACCTATCGCAGGTATCACCGTATCTACGTCTATCAAAAATTCCGAGCCTTTGATTGGGACTGGACGCCTCCTCCCTGATTCATCTGGCGCTCCTAATTTCATCTTTATAAGTTCTATTTTTTCTACTCTGCTTGCGCCCAGAACCCGCGTTGGATTGGCTAAGAACATGAATTTCACTCCTTCCTCTTCTGCTTCTTTTATTTCATCCTCACGCGCGGGCATCTCTTCTCTTGACCTTCTATAAATGACAGTAACGTCAGAACCCAGTCGAATTGCGCATCTCGCAACGTCTATCGCTACATTTCCACCGCCCACAACCGCCACTTTCTTCCCTATTTCTACCGCTCTCTCTTGACTAAGGTTAAAATCACGAAGAAAATCAACACCATGTATGACACCATCCAAATCCTCTCCTTCCACTCCGAGTTTCCTGCTCTCGTGTGCACCAACCGCAATAAATATTGCATCGTACTCGCTGCGAATCTGTCCGAATTTTTCCTTATCTATCTCAACGCCAGTCTGTATCTCTATTCCTATTCCCTTAATAGCGTCAATTTCTCTTTTTAATACTTCTTTTGGCAGTCTATACGAGGGAATACCCACGAAAAGCATTCCTCCTTCTACCGGCAATTTATCAAATACCCGAACCGCATATCCTCTGCTTGCCAACCGATACGCCGCTGTCAGTCCTGCGGGACCCGCACCAATAACCGCAACTTTTTTAGCTTTCGCTTCACGCTTCTTTAGAGCATCTCTTTGTTCTATATCCTTTTCTGATGCGGAATCGCCAACGAATCGTTTTAATGCTGCGATGGCAATAGGCTCGTCAAAGAAGCCTCGCTTACAAATATCCTCGCATGGATGGTGGCAGATTCGTCCAATAGAAGCAGGAAAAGGTATTTTTTCTATTATTAACAAATACGCTTCTTCATACCTGCCTTCTTCTATCAGTTTGATATACCCTTGAACGTCACAACCTGCGGGACAAGCTGAAATACATCCCGGGACTTCCCGGTCTATCCCAAAGCCTTCTTCAGAATGTAAATACTTCTTAAACCATGCGTAACGTTCGAGGTCCATTTTATTTTCCTCTTTTTTATTATATTATCAGATTTTCTAAAAAAGAGCTTTATTGTTTATAGATAGTTATTCCGAGAATAAATTGCAAAAATTGAAAAATGAAAATATTTATCAAGGGAACAGTGCAAGGCGTTGGTTTCCGCCCTACGGTATATAGAGTAGCAAAATCGCGTGGACTAAGAGGCTATGTACTCAACAAAGGCTCAAACGTAGAAATAGGCATCAAAGAAAGTGAGAATGTGGATGAGTTCTTGAACACTTTAATGAAAGAACTGCCTCCACTTGCGTCAATTGCTGAAATAGAAGTGAAAGACGAGCCTATTGGCAGGTATGATGATTTCAAGATAATAAATAGTTCGGAAGGAGAAAGGAGTTCCGTTATCCCGGTGGACACCGCGATATGTGATGAATGCGTAAGAGAACTATTTGACGAGGATAATCGCAGGTATTTATACCCCTTTATCAATTGCACCTCCTGCGGTGCTCGGTTCTCAGTAATTGAGAACGTCCCTTACGACCGGGCTAATACATCAATGCGCGATTTCGAGATGTGCGAGGAATGCCTTGCTGAATATACAAATCCAATGGACAGAAGATTTCATGCGCAAACAATTTCCTG
>JAODGF010000079.1:8043-10802 GCA_025464645.1 Methanosarcinales archaeon | reverse complement strand
TGATGTCCTCTGCGCTTACAATTGTGTCACCGTTCAGCATAATGAATTTGTCTTCCACCAATCCTTCAGTCCTTCTTAGTGCATCAGCAGTACCAAGCTGCGCTTTTTGCGTTACATATTGGATAGAAACATCCCACTTTTCCCCTTTTCTGAAATAATCACGGATAGTTTCATCATGGTACCCAACAACAAATACGAAGTCGTCAATTCCAACTTCTTTCATCTCCACTAACAAATGCTCGATTATTGGCTTTCCTGCTATTGGAAGCATTACTTTTGGTCTTTCGTAAGTAAGAGGTCGCATCCTTTTCCCTTCGCCAGCCGCTAAAATTACCGCTTTCATTTTCATGCTTATTCACTTTTCATTTCCTCTATTTCTATCTCTTTTTTTCCTTTTATTAGCGTGCTCCTCACATACCATGAGATTCCCATACCTATAAGTGATATGATGATTGCACCAAGTATGGAGAGAAAAAGGATTATATAACCCATAACAGAGTTACCCTCACTCAGCAAAATTATGCATTCGCTCCCTCCCCACAGGAGCACCCCGGAGGCAATTATATAAAATAATATGGTCCACTGCTTGACTATTCTCTCCCGCTCAATGAGCATATTCATCATCTTTCCCACCAGAGGAGCAAGTCCCGCTCCCACATACCATCCTACTGCGCACTTGATGAATACCATGCCTAATAATATATACCCTCCTACTTCAGATCCCATTTTTAGATAATAATCCCAGCTTCCGATCAGACCCTGTAAGGTGCCCACCAGAAGTAACACAACTGCACAGATATAAGTGACAAAAGAGATTTTACCGCTGTATAAGGACTGCTTTACGGTCTCCAAAAGTTCCATTAATATATTCTCACGCCCTAATCCTTTAAGTAAAATGTAAATCCCCATGAAGCCCATGATTATCCCCATCGCCTTCCCTGAGAGTTCAAGTAGCAAAGAGATGGCTAACAGGAATAAAATAAGACCTATGGGCGTCAAGAAAGTGCGAGAAAACTTCGGGTCCTCAAACAACCTTTTTATCACATAAAAAGTGCTTTCCAGTGGTTCACTCTGCTTCACCACCACTCTCCGCACAGAATCTATCTTCACCCTTGACTGAATAATAGGAATAATCCACTCGTCTTCTGCACCATCTGATACGAGAATTGCGGAATCTGCGCTGGTTTTGGATAAAGCCTCATCCAGTTCATGCCCTATTTTTCTGTCTGACTCTATTCCCACATTCTTATCGCCTGCGATTAGAACGACCTCGGCATCAGTGCCTTCTTCACCTGACTTCAACCTTTCGTATATTCTTATCGCTTCAAATATCGCATTTATATCAGAATCTTCGGGGTCCACGAGTCCTAATTTTGTCGCCGCGGACAGACTCGCTTCTCTGCCTATCACAGGCGTCTCTAACCCAGCTTTCTCTCCTATGTCATTATCCCGGTCCACGCAAATAACGAGTGTCTTTGACTCCAGCCCTTTGTTCATCTACTATTTCTATTTCTCACTTCAATATATAAACCCTTTGTATTTGATTTCTAAAGTGAAAAAATCCAAATCTCAAGCATCAAATCTCAAACAATTTTAAAACACATCCTTCAAATCCACTTCTATTTTTAATAATGGGGAGGAAAAAGACTCCTTAAACGTTCCCCAACTCGTGTATCCATCTTCACCAAGCACCAATACCTCCACTTCTTTTCTTTCTGGTTCTACAAGCCAGTACTCCTTCACCCCATATCTCTCATACAACTTCACCTTCAATTTCCTGTCAATCTCCATCGTTCTTGGCGACAAAATCTCTATTATCAAGTCAGGAGCGCCTTGGATGTTCTTCTCTCCTATAATATGCTCCCTTTCCTTTGATATAAAGAGTATATCAGGCTGGACCACGTCCTCTTCTGAGAGAATGACATCGCAAGGTGCATTAAACACTTCTCCCAAATCCCTCTCCTTAACAAACGCAAAAAGAATAAATTCTATATTCCTCGATATTTTCTGGTGATACGGCACTGGTGCGGGCACTACGTATAACTCCCCTCCTATTATTTGGTATCTCTTACCATCGTCAGGTAGGTGGAGATAATCCTCATATTTAAACTTTATCTCTATACCTTTTGGCTTCTCTTCTTCTTCCCGTCCCTCTATTCTTTCTCTTATCGCCATTATTTTATCTATTTGATTTATCCCTTAAAAATGTTTCCATTTGTATTGTAATTGTAAGTTGGTGCTTGGAACTTGGGATTTTTTATTAGTTAGAACTGTGTCAATTTCAACTGTCGTGCTATACACACTTCGCCCGGTATTTCAACAGGATATTTCCCTGTCAGACATCCCAGGCAGAGATTGCTTGCCTCTATTCCCACGGAATCTATCAGCCCTTCCATGCTAAGATATTCAATCGAATCGGCATGTAGAAACGCACAAATCTCATCCAGATTCCTGTTTGAAGCCAGTAACTCATCCCTCGTTGGCGTATTGATGCCGAGGTAGCAAGGAGCGATTATCGGTGGACTTCCTATTCGCATATGCACCTCTTTTGCACCTTTTTTCCTCAAATTATCCACAATTCTCCTCGATGTAGTTCCCCTGACAATGCTGTCATCCACCAGAACAATTCTTTTTCCCTCCACATTGGCTTGCACGACATTTAATTTCAATCTCACCGCGGTGTCCCTCGAAGCTTTCTCAGGCATGATAAAAGTCCTTCCTACATACCTGTTTTTTATAAATCCCTCCATATAATCGAG
>JAODGF010000079.1:0-8006 GCA_025464645.1 Methanosarcinales archaeon | reverse complement strand
TCCATCCAGTACCGAATCAGCGCGTGCAAAATAGATGTATTCAAATACACAATGAGCGGTGTTTTTCCCTCGATACAACTGACAACTTTCTAAATTCTCCCCTTTTACAATCAATATTTCTCCGGGTCTCACATCTCGCATTAAGACGCCACCTAACATATCTATCGCCGGACTTTCAGATGCTATTATATATCCTCCTTTTCCGTTTTCATCTCTTATTTCACCTAAGCACAAAGGTTTAATGCCCAGTGGGTCTCTAACTGCTATTAATATATTATTCAACAGGATAACCAGGGAATAAGACCCTATCACACGTTTCATCAGTTCCTTAACAGCCTCTATCGGATCATGCCTCACCAGTTCCTTGGCAAGTAAATGCGCTATCACCTCTGTGTCGGTATCAGAATGGAAGACCCTACCATCTCGCTCTAACTCTCTTCTCAGCTCTGCGGTGTTCACAAGGTTGCCGTTATGTGCGATAGCAATTTTCCCACGCTGGTAATTCACGAGTAAAGGCTCTGCATTTTCTACCGCTGATGCCCCTGTCGTGGAATATCTGACATGACCTATACCAATGTTCCCTTTTAGCGATTCCAGGCGTGGGTGGTCGAAAACTTCATAAACAAATCCCATCCCCTTTATTAGTGGTATATTCCTCGTGTACTTACTTGTTTCGCTTCCTTTCCCATTATCTTCACTCGCACTAACGCTCACAGCTATGCCTGCGGATTCCTGCCCCCGGTGTTGTAAAGCATAGAGTGCATAAAAGATGGGCAAAGCTGCATTCCCCCGGGCTAATGCGATACCTACTATTCCACATTCTTCCTTTTTAGTCAGCACCTCTCTATAATTTATCATTTCTTTATGTAAGTAAAATAAAATAAAAGAAAAAGGAAAGTATTAATCTATGCGAGGCAAATTCTCAGCAGACGGGAAGGAGTATATAATCGCAGACCCAAGAACGCCAAAGCCATGGGTTAATTATCTCACGAATGGCAGATATTGCACCTTTATGTCCCATACTGGCTGTGGTTATACGTTCTGGAAGGACCCCTTTGTAAATGGGATTACGAGATGGGGACCAAGGCTTAAGGGTGCTGCACTGGGCAGGGAAGTTTACATTTCGGAAACCGGCGACGATGGATACTGGACGATAAACTGGGAGCCCGTGTATAGAGATTATGATTCCTGGGAATGCAGGGTTGGACTTGGCTATAATTTGATAAAATCAGAGAGAAACAAAATAGAGGGCAGCGTTTTATACTTCGTTCCTCCGGACAAGGACCTGGAATATTGGCTCATACGGATAAAGAATAAAAGTAATGAAGCACGCAAGCTGGAAGTATTCACCGGTGTTGAACTATCCTTAGGAAACATCCGAAGTGACCTGCTGAGCATGGAGTTTCACGAATTATTTAATCGAGTGTACGAGGAAGAAGGCGTTTTATATGCTGAAAAGACGCTCTGGGATAGGTTACGGGGGCTGCATACCGCGAATGAAAAATGGCCAACGAAAGTATTTTTCGCAAGCGAGCCAAAAGCAACTGGTTTTGATTGCCTGAAGGATGCTTTTATTGGTGATTATAGATGGGCATCCAATCCGATAGCGGTTGAAGAAGGCAGATGCCGGAATACAGAAAGCGAAGGCAGAAGCTCTATCTTCGCTTTTCAATTTTCTTTAGACCTGAAAGAGGGTGAGGAGAAAGAGATATTGGTCGGTTTGGGTGTGCTAAAGAACATTCTAATAGAGCGCGACATAAGATTAGAAGTAGCGAAGTATGAGTTTGAGCGCTTAAAAGCATATTGGGATGGAATAATAAACGAGGGAATAGAAGTAGAGACGCCGGATAAAAAACTCGATTTATCGGTGAACATCTGGAATAAGTACCAAAACAGGATAAATTTCTGGTGGTACCGTTCTGCGGCATCTTATTATCTGTTTGGCTTTGACACATTTGGATTCAGAGACGTAGCGCAGACAATCATAGGGACTTTGCCGATAGATGCGGAGCTTGCACGTGAACGGCTAAAATTCATCTCAAAGTTCCAGTTCAAAGATGGTAACACCTGCCATTCGTTTTCACAAGTTTCAATGCGCGGCACCAGAACAGACCACACAGATGTCCCGATGTGGTATCCTCTGGTCATATTTTGCTATTTGAAAGAGACAGGGGATTTTGATTTCCTGTATGAGGAAGAGGATTTCATGGATGGGGGGAAAGGGACGATATATGAGCATATGAGGCGAGCAATAGACTATGTTTTATCGCGAAGGAGTGAAAGAGGGCTTGTTTTGATTGAACGTGGCGATTGGAACGATGCACTTGATTTTATAGGGGAAAAAGGAAGGGGAGAGAGCGTGATGGCATCGCAGATGCTGTATCTGGTGCTGGATAGATGGATAAAATTGAACGAATTTTTAGAGTTCACAGATGTGGCATCGCAGTATAAAAAGGAGAAGGAAGAGCTAAAAAAAACGGTTAATGAGTACTGCTGGGATGGAGAATGGTATATTCGAGCGTTTAAAGACGATGGAGAAGCCATTGGGTCTAAAACAAATGAAGAAGGTAAAATTTATTTGAACACGCAAAGTTGGGCGGTTTTCGGTAAAATCGCTCCCGCAGATAGAGCTGGTAAATGCATGGACTCAGTAGAACGGTATTTGGAAACAGATTATGGGACTGCACTTTTCACTCCTGCTTATTCTCATCCTGATAGGTCCATAGGTTTAATTACGCGGTTCATAAGGGGAGAAAAAGAGAATGGAGCGATATTCATGCACGCTTCTGCATGGAGTATAATTGCCGCGGCTCTTCTTGGAAGAGGGAATAAAGCGTACGAATACTACCGAAAGACGCTACCCTTGAATCTTGCTTCTAATCCCGCATTCAAAACCGAGCCATACGTCTATCCTGAGTATGTTGCAAGTCCGGACTCACCGCATTATGGTGAAGGTTCACACTCCTGGCTTACTGGTAGCGCTGCCTGGATGTGGCGTGCTTGCGTAGATTATATACTGGGTGTCCGGACTGAGCTCGATGGTCTTAAGATAGACCCCTGCATACCCAGCGAGTGGGCTTCATATAGAATAAAGAGAAGGTTCAGAAACGCAATTTATGACATATCGGTAAGCAACCCCAAAGGTGTGCAGCATGGTGTGCGAGAAATAAGAATAGATGGTGAGAGATATGAGTCAAACATCCTTCCTGTTTATGCAGATGGCAGGACTCATCGTGTGGAGGTGATAATGGGGAGAAAGTGAAGATAGCACTAAAACATTCTCAATTCCTGATGCGTGAAAACTATTGTAAACGTGCTCTTTCAGTCTATCTAAGTCAGTAGAGAAGAACAGATGGCTTTTGCATGCACAATCGGTACATCCAAAGTTTTCTATGGACTCTAACCTCTTCTCCAGGTGCATGTTCGCAGCAATTTTGCATTCTTTCCTTTCCTCCGTTTCTGCAAACAACACCTCTTTTACTTCTACTGACGGACTTGCCAGGAAATAATCTATATGCCAGTGCAATTTCTTGTTCTTACCCGCTTCACGCAGGTGTCTTCCTACTCTTTGCTCTAACCCCGAAAGCGCAGAGCCGACATAAGCGTAAAAATCTTTTTTGAATTTGACTCTCCCTAACCTGCCTATTTCTACTTCTATATCCTCATGATTTTCTATGATTAACACGTATGTCCCTTTCATCACACTTTTTTACTTTACATAGTTTTTTATTTCCACAGAACAAATAAAGCCATAATATAGCGATGGAGAAAGAGCACATAGAGAGGATAGAGAAGATAGAAAGGCTAAAACGCGATAAAAATGCGATTATTTTAGCTCATAATTATCAGCGCGCGGAGGTTCAGGATATAGCGGAGTTTGTTGGCGATTCCTTAGAGCTTGCAAGAAAAGCAATGGATACGGCTTCTGATGTGATCATCTTTTGTGGTGTTGATTTCATGGCAGAGACTGCGGCAATCTTGAACCCCGATAAAAAAGTTGTCATTCCCGATAAGGGTGCGATATGCCCGATGGCACAGCAATTGTCCGCAGGGGATCTGCTTGTAGCAAAGCGAGCGCATCCCGATGCCGAGGTTGTCCTCTATGTAAACACGCTCGCGGAATGCAAAGCGCTTGCAGACTGTATCTGTACCTCTGCAAATGCACAGGAAATAGTTAAGGCAATGGACGCCTCTACCATCTTATTTGGTCCTGACCATAATTTAGCATATTACGCACAGAAGGCAACCTCAAAGTTCATTATTCCTGTTCCTGAATACGGGCTATGCCCTTCGCATCACCAAATAGTAATGGAAGATTTGATAAAAGCGAAGGAGGCGCATCCGAGAGCAAAAATCATGGTTCATCCAGAATGCATTCCCGAAATTCAAGACAGCGCGGATTACATCGCTTCAACGAGTGGCATGGTAAAGATTGGCAATGAAGCCGAAGCCGGTGATGAATTTTTGATTGGCACTGAGGTCGGGCTGCTGCACAGGCTCGAAAAGGAAGTACCGGAGAAGAAATTCTATCCTATCTCCACTACTGCTGTCTGCCCACAGATGAAAATGCACACATTAGCAAAGATAGAAACGGCATTGGAGCTCGAGAAGCCGGAAGTAGTTATTAAGCCGGAAATTATGGACAAGGCGAGAAGGGCAATCGAGAAGATGCTTGAGTTATCAAAATAAACTTATTCAGATCAATCAGAACCTCAGCTCTTCCCTCGCTATCACCATTCTCTGTATCTCGGACGTTCCAACGACAATGCTTAGTATCCTCGCGTCTCGAAAAAACCTTTCCGCAGGACATTCTTTCGTGCAACCATACCCCCCGTGTATTTGCACTGCGTTTATAGCAGCTCTTTGCGCAACTTCTGAGGCATAAAGCTTCGCCATTGAAGCTTCCTTCGTGAATTTCCCACCTTTATCCGCAAGATAAGCAGCTTTGTATGTGAGTAATCTCGCTGCTTCTACCTCCATAGCCATATCTGCGAGCATGAATTGAACTGCCTGGAAATTGGCGATGGGCTGAGAGAATTGCTTTCTCTCTTTTGCATACTTCTTAGAGACGTCTAAGCAAGCCTGAGCAATGCCGGTGCCGATGCTGCTCATCGCGATTCTATCTCTATCCAGAGTAGCCATAGCTATCCGGAATCCATCGCCCTCGCTGCCGAGTATATTCTCCCCAGGAACTCTACAATCATTGAACACTAACCCTCCAACAACACAACCGCGCATACCAAGCATATTCTCGATTTTTGCAAACGAGAACCCCTGTGCCCCTTTTTCTATGATAAAAGCACTCATCCCTTCCCTTTTTTTGCTCCTATTCGTGTATGCAAAGACCACATATATGTCTGCAACCGCGGCATTTGTGATAAAAGCCTTTTTCCCGTTCAGCACATATTCACCGCCTCGCTTATCAGCCGTTGTTTCAATAGAAACAGGATCGGAGCCCGCGAAAGGTTCTGTTAAAGCAAAAGCTCCTAATTTCTTTCCCTCGCACAAAGGTCTAAGATATGCCTCCTTCTGCTCCTCTGAACCGGCATAGAGGATGGGGAACATAGCGATAAGTCCAGCAGCACTTAAGAATCCAATGCTTGCACTGGCTCTTGAAAGCTCCTCTACCATGACTGCGTAGCTCAACATCGTTGCATCAGCACCGCCATATTTAGCTGGAAAAGGAACCCCGGAAAGTTTAAGTTCTGCTATTCTCCGTGTTATACCAGAAGGGAATTTCCCTTTTCTGTCTATTTCTGCCGCTTTTGGCATTACCTCTTTCTCTGCGAACTGTCTCACTGTGGACTGAAATGCCTTCTCTTCCTCTTTTAACTCAAATTCCATTCTCTTCGCCCCCTCTGAACCTTTCTTTAAAAAGAAAGTTTTATTATTAAACCTATAAATAAAAGAGAAAGAGGGAGGTAAAGAAAACGAAAAAGCCTTCTGTGAACATAGGAATGGTGGGACACGTAGATCACGGGAAAACAACCTTAGTGAGTGCACTGTCCGGCGAGTGGACCGACAGGCACAGCGAGGAGATAAAGAGAGGTATCTCCATAAGGCTTGGCTATGCAGATGCTACCTTCAGAAGATGTCCGGTCTGCAAGGAGCCGGATTGTTACACCGTAGAAGAGATATGTAAGCATTGTGGCTCAAAGACCGAAGAGTTGCGAACTGTTTCATTTGTTGATTCTCCAGGGCACGAAGCCTTAATGGCAACGATGCTGAGCGGTGCTGCGATAATGGATGGTGCTGTTCTACTTATTGCCGCATCCGAGCCATGCCCACAGCCGCAGACAAAGGAGCATTTGATGGCTCTGAGCTTAATTGGTATAGAGAAAACGGTAATCGTACAGAACAAAATAGACCTCGTATCTCGAGATGAGGCAATAAAGCATTATTTGCAAATAAAGGATTTTGTTAAAGGAACGATTGCGGAACACTCGCCCATTGTGCCTATGTCTGCGCAGCAATCCGTCAATCTGGATGTATTGATACAAAGCATAGAGCAAACAATTCCCACTCCCTTACGTTCCGTGGATGAACCTCCGATCATGCATATTGCACGCTCTTTTGATATAAACAAACCTGGAACGCCGATAGATAAGCTAAAAGGAGGAGTAATTGGCGGTTCTTTGCTCAAAGGAAGGCTAAGAGAGGGTGATAAGTTAGAGATAAGACCCGGTCGAGCTGTGACCACAGGAGGCAAAGAGATATGGGTGCCAATAGAAACGGAGATAACGTCTATAATGGCAGGAGGGGAGAGAGTAAAAGAAGTGACTCCCGGTGGGCTAATAGGTGTTGGCACAAAGTTAGATCCAAGTATGACCATAGAAGACTCCTTAGTAGGGCAGTGCGTAGGGATGCCTGGCTCTTTGCCTCCGACCTGGAACGAACTGAGCATACAATTCCACTTATTGGAGCGCGTTGTTGGTGTAGCAAAAGAAGAGGAGATACCGACGATAAAAGTGGGCGAGAGTATAATGCTGAGCGCCGGAACTGCAACCACAATGGGCGAGGTGAGAAGAGTGACAAAGGAGACCATTGATGTAAAACTGAGCAGACCGGTATGCGCAGAAGAAGGCTCTCGAGTGGCGATTGGGAGGAAGATAAGAGCGAGGTGGCATTTAATCGGTGCGGGGGTTATAATTTCAGTGTATCCCCAGAAATTTATGCAACTGAGGAATCACCATAATATGATGTAGATAAAGCCCTGCCACTTCAGAAAGTTCAAAAAGTTCTTTTATCCCGGGCACTACAGCGGCTCCTTGCAGATGTTCTGTAGCAGGCTGTAACACAAGCTTTATGTCGAGACCGGCGAGGTCTTTGCATATCCCTTCTATTTCTCCTACGGGTGTGTTTTTCAGTATTATCACCTTCACTACCGTTTCTATTCCTCTACCAGCGGCAATTCTTATGCATTCGAGCTCATTACTATACAGCTTATCATAGTCTTTTTCCTTAACTGCTCTGTGGTTCCTCAGTTTTATGTCAATAGATGCGAAATCAAAATAATCGGCTAATGATTTGAAATCTATTGCTGAATTCCCGCTTGTTTCTATAAAATTTTTAAACTGCATCATTTTTGCTTCGATTGCTATTTCTTTTACGAACGCGGCGGAAAAAAGGGGTTCTCCACCTGTGTAGCAAATGCTGTGGACGTCTGGAGTGAGTAGTTCCCTTACATAATCTATTACTTCGTTCGTGGATAATGGATTTCTTTTTATGCTGGTTTCCTTACCGAGGAAAAGTATATTGCAAAGTTTTGGTCTGGGGTCTCTCGCATAAGAAGTGTCGCAATAAAAGCAAGAGAGAGGACAACCTGCAAATCTGATAAATATTTGCCTTCTCCCTACATAAGGTCCTTCTCCCTGGAAGGAACTGAATATTTCTGCTATATAACCTTTTTTCATTGTATATAAAGTATGTTAGAACAAAATAAAATGAACCAATCAAAGCTATGAAACAGGTTACATCTACTTCTATTGTCATTTCAATTCTATCTC
>JAODGF010000078.1 GCA_025464645.1 Methanosarcinales archaeon | reverse complement strand
ACGCACGTGATATTGGGAATAGAGGGGCTGTATCCAAAGGAAGAGAAGGGACTCGTTCCGCCTGAGATTTACGGTATAGAATTTATGAGCATTGTTTATTTCACTGGTGATAATCCCACTCCGCTTAGAGGCATTGATATTTCGAATGCGATGCTGGAATTGCTTGCCGTTACGAGATGGGGTTCTTTGGATTTTTTGATTGTTGATACGCCACCTGGCATCGGAGATGCAACGATGGATGTAATAAGATGGCTGAAAAGAGCGGAATTTTTGGTGATGACAACCTCGTCAAAAGTAGCATTGGAAACGGTGAAGAAGGTAATAAAAATGCTTACCGAATTGAACGTGCCAATTATCGGTGTTATCGAGAATATGAAAATGGGGGATTCGAGGGTGGTGAAAGAGGAGCTAAAGGGATTCAATGTGCCTATTTTAGGTGAAATAAAGTTCGATGATAAAATAGAGGATTCAATAGGAGATGTAAACAAGTTATTGGAAAGCGATTTCACAGCGAAAATGAAGGAAATTGTGGAAAATCGCAGATTTCGCCAAGTTCTTTGATCGCTTTCGGCGACCATTAGCCATCGGGTCAACCTTTTTTTGGCTTCTTCATGGCTGATGCCTTTTCCTTCATCAAGTTCTTTTAACCCCTCATCAACACACACTTTGCCAGAAATACAACTCAGCCATGGTATCAGAAACGGTTATGTCCTCTGGGAGCTATTCAATCATCTTGATAACTTTTTCTTTTATTGTCATTTATGTAATATCCCTCCCCATTTTACATTTTTCAATTTGCATTTTGCACTTTGCAATTACGCAGTTAACATATTCTCGGCACCGGGTCGCCTATTGGCGGCTCCACAATTCTCCTGCCACCAACTCGTGTCTTCATCACCACTCCTCTTACTTTTTTCGTCACGGAACCTATTATCTCCGCATCTTTTCCCTTTTCTGTTCCCTTCAATGCATTAAACACATCCTCCGCTCTCTCTTTCACCACACCCATTACCACCTTCCCTTCATTTCCTACTTCCAATGGGTCTATCCCAAGCATCTCGCAAGCGTTTCTAACAGATTCTCTTATCGGTATCCTTTCCTCTTCTATCTGAATCCCGATTTTCGATTTCTCACTGAACTCGTTGAGTGAGTTTGCCAGTCCACCTCTCGTTGGGTCTTTCATAGCTACCACACCACCAACTTCTAATACCTCATAAATAAGCCCGTTTAAAGGAGTTATGTCTGATTTCAACTCGGTATCAAACCCGAATCCTTCTCTGAACGAGAGCAAAGCTACACCGTGGTCGCCGATGTAACCAGAAACGATTATTTTATCTCCATCTCTGAGATTAGAATCTAATAACCAATTTCCAACCGATTCACGGTATTTTCTCACTTCCTCCAGATTCTTTTCCAAAGCCTCCGTTCGCCTCCCCATCGCAGATGTATTCAACACTATTTTCTCCACTGCGCCCCGCTCAACAACTTTTGTGTCGCCGGTAACGACCGGAACCTCAGCTTCCTCACAAGTCCGCTTCATACTGTCTAAAATCCTTTCAAAATCACTGAACGCAAAACCCTCTTCTATTACGAATGCAGCAGATAAGCACAGAGGTTCTGCACCCATAACCGCGATGTCGTTAACCGTGCCTGCGATTGCTAGGGTCCCGATATCCCCACCAGGGAAAAACAGTGGTTTCACCGTATGCGAGTCGGTAGTGAAAACGATGTTGTCAACGACCGCAGAATCGTCCAATGCTTCCAAAGGCACTTCCACCTTTACCCTATTGTTCCCTTTTTCACCATTGAAATTAAAATTGAAATATCTCAGCACGAGTTTAAGCAACTCTCGCATCCCTTCCCCGCCTGCACCATGCTCCATTTTTATACTGCCTTTATCATCACTTTTCATTACCATTTTGCAAAAATCTCCGCATCTTCCTTTTAACAGATTCATTCACAGTATTGTGAATTTATACAATACAAAAATAAAAATGAGAATTCATGGTAAGATAGATAAATCAAAATAAAAAAGTAAGGGGAAAAAATAGCCCCAAAATTTTTATTCCACCACTTTCTTAAGCTCTGGAATTATCCTCGGATAGCCCACCGCCATCATGTGGCATCCAGCCGCCGGTGTATCTTTTAGATGCTCTAAGAAACCCGTGAAGTACTCCACATTGATTCTGTCCACCTCTTCCTTCCTCTTCTCCTTGTCCTTTATCTCCTTCGTCTTTTCCAGGTCTTTGAGATAATCAGGTGGGACATCAACGCCTGCTACCGCCTCATCGAAGAACTTCGCCGCTCCATAACTCTTTGCAGGGAATATTCCAACCAAAATTGGAACACCCAAATCGCCCAATTCTTTAAAGAACTTATCCAGAACCTCAGGGAGATAAACGACCTGAGTTTGTATGAACTCAGCGCCGGCTTTTACTTTTCTTTTCACTTTGTAGGCTTCAGCCTGTAAAACAGCAGCTCCTGGAGCACCTGCTGCTCCTACATGCATTTTAGGTGGTTCAGCTATCTCATTTCCTGCAAGGTCTTTTCCCTCATCTACTATTTTCCTTATCATATAAGTCAGCGTAGTCGAATCCAAATCATATACCGGCTTCGCATCCGGTGTATCACCAAGTGCTACGTGGTCACCAGTTAATGCTAAAATATTCTTTATTCCCATAACGCCAGCACCCAGCACGTCAGATAGAAGAGCTATACGATTCCTATCTGAGCACCTGAGCTGATATATCGCCTCCATGCCCGCTTCTTCTTGGATTTTATAAGCTGCTACCAGGCTACTAAGTGTTGCAAAACTCTGAGGGCTATCCGTTACGTTACAGGCGATAACATGTCCTTTCAGGTCTTTCGCAGCTTGTACTACTGATTCAACACTGCCTGCCTTCTCAGGTTCTAATTCCCCAGTCCAGATAAATTTTCCTTTCTCCACTTCTTTCATCAATTCGCTATACACTTCTTTTGCCATTTTTATCACACCTCCAAACTCTCTCCTTTACTCACCCTCTGCTTTTTCTTCATGCCTTGGTGTAAAAGGTTTCCTGAGACCAAAAGATACATATCCAGGAATAGATCCGAAGATGGTGCGTCCAAGACTAATAGGTTTTTCTATCTTGAAAGTCCGCGGTCTTTTCATTTTACTCCACGCATGTGGTTCTCTCATTTCCAGGAGTTTATCGAGTTCGCCAAGTTTCTCCAATCGCTCATATATTTTAACCCATGCGCAGTCCTTTTCCGGGTCCGTTTCGCATTTCCCATCTTCTCGCACTCCTCCACAAGGTCCGTTCATCAATCCTTTTCCGCAAGCAGTCAAAGGGCAGATACCCGCAATTTTCCCCAATTCACATTCTCCACATCCCTGACATGTCTCCTTAAAATCAGTCGGACCGCCACCTACATTCCCCATTGAATTGTTTGCAGGATATACGGACTTCGCAAGACCCATCTTGTCATCCAGATATTCTCGCACTACCTGCACACCTTCACCACAGCTTTGCACTAAAACCGCATCGCAACTTTCAATCGCCCTCCGGTTCTTTTCCAAAAACACCGAACTCAGGTCAATTTCACATGCAGATATACCTAAAGGCAGGATAATTTTGGTGACCTCCTTCCCTTCTTTTGTAAGTTTCTCTGCCATCTCATTTACCGCTTTTTTGTCCCCTGTCTGATAGAAAGTAGCACACCCACCACAACCCATTGCTACTATCTTCTGCTTTCCCTCAAGGTAACCCAGAATCTCCTCCATAGGTTTTTGCTCTTGCGCAATCATTTTATACTTTTATACCTCCGTTAAATATTGGGGGAATAGGTAATATATAAAATTTTCTATTTCTGTGCAGAGAGGGATGGTTATACGAGAGGAATTATGAGCGCAGGCAATTTTTACAGCAGGATAGAGTATTTCCTTTTGGGGTTAAGGGATAAACTTGGCATACCATTCAACCCGTTGAAAGAGTTAAACAAACTCGATATCCGAGAGGGGCAGATGATACTGGATTTTGGATGTGGTATAGGTTCGTACACTTTCCCTGTCGCTAACCTCGTGGGTAAGAGCGGGAGAGTTTATGCTTTAGACAAGCAGCCCTTGGCTGTAAAGAGGATTGAAGAAGAGGCAAAAGGGCGTGGGCTTCAAAACATAATCACGATATTATCCGATGGGGAAACCGGCTTGCAGGATAAAAGTGTGGATGTGATTCTGTTTTATGGTGTGCTTCCGGGGATTAAGGATAAGGAGTCAGTCCTGAGAGAATTGCACAGGGTTTTAAAGCCTGACGGTTACTTATCCACACGTTTTTGCTTCCTTATCAAAAAGGAGAGGGTTTTAGAAATTATGGGTGCAAGCGGGTTTTCCCTGATAGAGCAAAAGAGGCACATACTTAACTTTGGAAAGAGGAAAAGATGAATGTAAAAAAGATAATCGCCGTTGAGTCTTTTGAACCGCTTCACGGAATTATTGTGCAGTGATACAACCAGCGGGAAGATAGTGAAGGAGATGTGGGCAAAAATAACAGGGAGAATTATAGAGGCGAGCTTTCTTTTTTGTAAAAAGAAAAAGTGTTGTTATTGTTGTTACGCTTCCTTTTAAGATATCGCTCGCACTGCTTTACTCTATCGTAGCCCAGCATCGTCCCAAGGATAAAGTCCTCCTCATCTGTCAGGTTTGACAACGATTCAAAATTCATCTGTTTAATGACATCAATGCAGATAGAATTGCCGAAAAAGACGTTTATTTTCGTTCCGTTTACCGTTTGAATATAATAATCTATCCTTTCCCTTTTCAGCCTCTTCTCAATCGCATCTCTGTTCGATGCCTTTGTCGTATGAAGGACGAGGGTTCTCAATCCTTTCTTATATTCTTGAATATGGTGAATAAACACATTCATAGCTCTTCTATCGTGCTCATGCTCACTTTGCCACGGGAAAAAATAAAATGGGAATTAATTAAAGCTAAAGCGCTTTAGCAACCTTTAATCCCCAGTTTTCGGCGTCCTCAAATGCAGGTTCAACCTCACCGTCAACTTTGAACCCTTCGGAGACGATTTCTGCGCCACATTTCTTTAGCGTCTCCTCGAGCATATCCACCGCCGCGCAGAATGAATTAGGATACTCCTCGCTATCACCCGGACCAAAAACCGCTGCTTTTTTACCTTCCAGAGATATGCCGTCCATCGCTTCGTGGAAGTCCACGAAATCGTCCTGCAAATCGCCTTCGCCCCAGGTCGAGCACCCGAATACAATCGCATCATAGTCTGCGAGTTCGTCAACACTTGCTTCTGTCACGTTCTTCACCGTGACCGTTGCCATCCCACGCTCAAGCCCCGCTGCCACGTGCTCAGCCAGCATTTCCGTGTTCCCGGTGGTTGAACCAAATACTAAAACTACCTTTGCCGCCATTTTTTTATCCCTCCTTTTATTTCAGACTTTTCAAGGGGATGTATGGCAATTAGGTGCATAAATAACGAACCCTAAAAAAGTTAGAAAGAGACGTAAAAACCTAATCTTATTAGGCGACATTATTTGTAGCCCTAACAACTTCTTTCAAATTATGACATGCGAATGCAAATGCGATGGTAGATGCAAAGAGTGCCGATGCAAGAACAGGTCCTCTGAAGACGAAATGGGCGAAGGTCGGAATGTAAGCGGTGACTCTTCTTAGAACTCGTGAGAGAGTATGTCACGCGGACTAAGCATTGACCACCATAGGGAAATAGCAATCTATACGATTTTAACATTTGTAGCAATGCTGAGCTTGACGCTCATGGCGCCGGTGATTAAAGAATTTATCATTGACCGTTTCAATGCCAGCAATACCGAAGCGAGTATGTTCTTTACACTTGAGATGCTTGCATACGTGATTTTTGCTGTTGTCTGGGGTTCGCTCTCGGATAAGTGCGGTAAAAGAAAACCATTCATTGTTTTCGGATTCGGTGGCTCTGCCGTAATGTATTTTCTAATGGCACAAGCGAATTCGCTGTCCCTTCTTTTGGGTCTCCGGTTCATACAGGGCGCTATCACGGTTATGGCATGGTCGCTCGTAATGACGAGTGCGCTGGACTGTGTGCAGAAAACGAGTTATGGCAAGACGATGGGCGTGATTGGTATGGCAATGATGCTTGGGATGGCATCAGGTGCGCCAATAGGCGGCTTGCTGGCAGGGAAATATGACGTATTTTTTCCTATGTATTTCGCATCTTTCCTCTTCTTGATAGGTACCCTTATCTCGGCGATCCTGATAAGAGATGTTCGCATTGAAAATAACCCTGATACAATGGTTGAATCTATCAAAGTTTTAAGCGAGGAGAAAAAACTCGCTATTCCTTTCGTCTTTAGCTTTGTTGACCGGTTCACGGTTGCATTTTTTATCTTTGCATTTCCCCTGCATCTGATACACGCCTTTGGATTTGGCACTGCGGAACGAGGAATGTATCAAGCACTGCTTCTGTTTCCTTTTGTCCTGCTCCAGTATCCATTTGGAAAGCTGTCAGATAAAATAGGCAGAGCCTTTCCTCTTATCGCTGGTTCTTTTTTCTACGGATTAGAGATGTGCCTGGTAGGATTCGTGGGCAGAACAATGCTTATCGCACTAATGCTCTGCTGTGGCGTGTTCGCAGCGATGATGTTTCCGGCGAGTATCGCGCTGGTGGGAGATATGTCACCGCAAAATAAGAGAGGCACTGCAATAGGTGGTTTCAATGTTTTTGGTTCGTTGGGGTTTATAGTTGGCTTTTCTGCTGCTGGTATTTTTTCGGATTTGTATGGTTATTGCAGCAGCTTCATCCTGGGGGGCGTTTCTGAGATATTTGTAGCGCTGATTGCGATACCGTTTTTGGTGAGAATTACGAACAATACAAAGAGAAAGAGCAAAACTTTTCTTTCCAAAGAGGTGAAAAGAAAAAAAAGATGGAGACTAAAGGCGCGAGAAAATGGTTAAAATCACATCATGATACGCTGTTCCCGTTTTTTCATTATCTTAAAAGGGAGAGCATTAAATGGCTGTTCGATAGATT
>JAODGF010000010.1:570-6325 GCA_025464645.1 Methanosarcinales archaeon | reverse complement strand
AGTTTGATCAAAATGCTTCGCAGCGATGCCAATATACATTTTTATCTCCCCCTTTTTGTCGATGTTGGGTCGGGGATGTTCGACATCCACCTATCCTGGCTCGTAGCCCACTATGCCGGGTCGTAAATAGGGTAGCCAATCAACCTCTGGGTCTCTCGCGACATGGGGCTTAACGGCCCTCCGACCCAACAAAGCACTCAAACTGTAAGAAAAAGTTTAATCAAAAAGGTCAAAAGGGGAAGTACATTTTTCATGGCATCAGCCGCTCCACATCCGAATAGATTCGGGAGCATCCCTTTATTGTTCCGCTGTGTATGTCGGAGATGCTTGGATAGGTACCAGCGCCGGTGTCGAAGATTGCTGTTAGTGAATGAACTATTACTAGCTGTGATGTCGAATTTATTGCACCATCATCATCTATTACCGTTAGAATTACCGTATAATTTCCTACCGAAGCGTAAGAGTATGTTATTATCTTCTCTGTTGTGTTTGTGACGTTCCCGTCTCCAAATGCCCATTTGTATTTCGTGATGTTTCCGTCTGCATCAGTTGAATTTGATGCATCAAATGTTATCATTTCATTGACAACAGGTTTCGCTGGTGAATATGTAAAGGATGCAATTGGAGGTTGTCCCAACTTAAAGATTTTTGGATGCCTATCAACATTCCACAGGTAATCACCATCCCATGCCAATCCAGCTATATAGTCACAAGGAGCGTTAAATCCTTCTTTTATTTCCCCAGTATCAGGATCTATCTTATAAATTTCAGCTGTTGTACCAACCCACATGTAGCTATTAGCACTCCAAAGATAATTACCATCCCATGCTAAGCCAGTTGGAGAGTCACCAGGAAAATTAAACTCTTTTATTACTTCTCCGGTCTCCGGTTCAATCTTATATATTTTATATGTTTGATGACTAACACTCCACAAATAATTACCATCCCAGGCTAATCCAGTTGAAAACGCAGCTCCTGGAGAGTCTATCACTCTTATTACTTCTCCGGTATTTGAGTTGATCTTATAGATTTTACCCGAATAAAAATCAGCATTCCATAGGTAATTGCCGTCCCAAGCCAATCCAAATGGAACTGTACCCGGCGAAGAAATTTCATTAATTACTTCCCCTGTATCAGGACGGATCTTGTAGATTTTATCTGTACCCCAATCAGCATTCCACAGATAGCTGCCATCCCACGTTAATCCTGTTGGTTCATCGCCTGGAGAATCAAACTCTTTTAGTATTACAAAATTATGGGGTTGTTCTCCAGGGGGTTGTATCAATGGATAATTATCCTTTGCACCTGCACCATCCGGGATGTAGTATGGAGTGTCGCCGATCCCATCACTGCCTTCTTTATCTTGATTTGGTCCGCTTTTCTTGTCTTCCCCCTCGTAATCGCTCCAATAATTGCCACCAGATGGATAACCGTTGTCCCAAAAATTATTACCCGGGTCATCATAAGCATTTTGAGAGTTGTTTATGAGATTGTTGTGGTGAATCAGATTATTCCCCGAGCCTTCTATGTAGATGCCCACATCGTTATTTAAGACTTTATTATCGGTTATTGTACTACTGTCACAAGAATCATGTATGTAGATACCTTCATATTTGTTACTCATGATAATATTGTTAGTTATTTCGTTATAATTGCTGGATGTCTCTATGTCAACACCCGCACCGTTATTTGAGAGTGCATTGTTGGTTATTGTATTGTGACTGCTGCCTCCATACCCATATCCGCCATGTATCGATATACCGCTATATTCGTTCTCGTGTGCAATATTATTTTTTACGTTGTTATTGTTAGAATCCCATAGATGAAAGCCTACCTTGTTGTTCAATGCCGTGTTGGCTTCTACGTTGACGCTGCTGGCGTGGGATAGATCAATACCTATTGCCCCATTTTGCACCGTAAATCCACTAATGCTTCCCGAGGTAACTGAGCACATACTCAAACACTGGAATTCTCCGCCGGCATCGATAATTGCCCCCTCTCCAATAACCGTTAGTGATTGACCTATCATTACATTTTCATAATAAGTTCCGCTGTGCACGATAATCGTATCCCCATCCGTGGCATTATCTACTGCCTGTTGTATCGTAGGATAATCATCTGGCACATGAATTGTTTTAGCAGACGTTATTCCGATAAAAGCGATTCCCACGGATAATAACAAAAGAAGAACCAAAACGAACATAAACTTATTCGTGGTCTTTCTCTCCTTGTTTCCCAAACTTATTTTTTCCCTTATATGTCTCATTTTTATTCACCTCTTATTGCCCTTCTACGGTAAAGCGGGGAAGCCCCTCGCCCTTGCCGATCCTCTCGTCGTTGGCGTCGTAAGCATCGATGACCCAATGATATTCACCCGGCTCGAGGGTTATTTTATAGCTGTTCTCCCATGTCTTCACGAAACTGAGTAAGGCTATTAAATAGGCTATTGTTCTTTCCTTCATCTCTCTCATCTCCTTTTTAAAGTATTCACCCCGCAATAAATTGCGGGGCATCCCTTTCGACTCAAACTCGCTTGCATGTATAAGAATATGAATAGACAAGCGAGTTTGAGGATATAAAGCAGTCACATACCTCGTACTTAAGTACGGAGCCTGAAGTAAAAAGCTCGCACCTATACCGGATTCAGCGACTTTACTTTTTTATCTGAACAGTGAACATATAAGCTTTTCGATTTTTTTCGGTATCTCATCTCAGAAAAAAGGAGGTGTTTTTCATGTAGTCATTTTTGAGATGCAGGCTCCGCTTCCATAAAGAATTTAGCATAACCGCGATATTTTCATATGACACCTGGTTCATGATAGAATATAGAACTATAAGAAGGTGATGTACATGAACCAGGAATCTTCAACCTTTTTCTCGTGAAATCTTGTGGTTATAAATAGCCACCTCTTTAAATCCTCCTTTTGCCATTATTAGCTTCACACGACCCGGTTTTATCCTCTTGATATTTGCGTCATCACCTGAATCACTATTCACCGGCGTAAATACTACCGCCTTGCCTCGCTCATAATCCAACTTCTTCAATATTCCAAGTCCTACGAGCTCTTTCTCATCCTCGCTTTTGCTATAAAGTCCCAATAATGTGCCTTCTTCTGGAATCCACTCTAAAAGAGAAAGGTCAAAAACTATCTCCTTTCCAGCTCTGAAATATTTAGTATACGATTCTTCACGCAGTGCTTTTCTCTCTTCCCTCGTCCTGCTCCTCGCTTCTCGTGACATCCGTAGCTTAATTATTTTTTTGTTCGTTAGATGCAGCAAGATATGCTCCAGTTCATCCTCGCGCTCTATCGCAATAACAAAAGAAGGATTGAGCTCTTTCACTTCAAGCAATTTAAACCTCTTTGCTTCTTCTCCTTCTATCCATCCTGTGGAGTCCACAATAATAACGTCAGTATTTAGCTCTTTCGCCTTTTTTACCGCCGCTACTGCCCCTCGCACGCATTCACGCATACATCCAAAGGGCGAAGTGTTTCCAACGAAAAAGAGGCTGCGAAGCGGCACTTCTGATAGCCTTTGTATCCCTTTTTCCAGAATACCCATGCCTATGCAGCACGGAGGTCCTATATCACTTTGACCCACATCGGCATCCACAACAGCCACTTTTAGACCTTTTTCATATAACCTGGTTGCAATAGAAGAAACAGTGTAAGTCTTTCCCACATCCACGCTGCCAAGCATGAACAGGGTTATCGGCTTTTGCCCTTCTCTTATCTCTTCCCTCGCTTCTTCTTCAACGGCACTCAGGTCCATAGGTACAATGAAAAATTTTGTTTAACCTCGTGTTTTCTTATTGCTGCCCGGATTTGAGGAGGGGGGATAAAAGCTTCTTGTCACTTGCTCCAGCTTCTGACGGTATTCAGAATCGTCACGTTTAAATGTCAGCTCGTGAAGTATTTCCTCTCTGGGTTTCGATTTTGAGCGAGAAAGCCATGAGATTCTGTCGTCTTCCTGGTCTTTCATGCTTCTTCTCTTAAAGGTGAGGTCAGGATAAACAGTTATCCATGTCTCCTGTGGTGGCGGTGTAGGATATTCGCGATAACAACTCCTGCTTATTATGGCATTAGGGAGGTGCATGGAGGCGAGTTCGTAGGCATGTTCCATTTCTTCTATGCTCGGGCGCCTGCTCACCTCTTCAAACGCAAAGGCTGGTGCAAACGGGTTTATACGGTATTTTATGTTGCGATTTAACGAGGAGAGAAAAATTGCGATTTGTTCTATCTCCTCAACGTCCACAATACCAGGCATGTAAACCGTTTGGATAAGCAATTCTATACCGGTGTCGTTTAACATTCTCACGGCATTTAATACCGGTTTATTTGACTTACCCGTGTACCATTTATGTATGTCTTCAGAGAAAGCCTTGATGTCTATATGTGCCTCGGTTAAACCCGCTTCTACTAAATCAGAAGCATAGTTCTCTTCTCTGCCTATCTCATAACCGTTGGACATCAAAACAATTTCTTCAAATCCTTTCTCCTTTAATCCCTCAACGAGTGCAAGAAGATATTCCCTGTCGAGGGCTGGTTCTCCACCGGTAATCATCGCCTTGGTAGGTATCTTACCATAGTATTTGAGACATGCCTGCTCTGCACGCCTCAGTGTCTCCTCAGAGCTGAGCAAAATCCCTCCGCCGTCTCGTGCAGGTCTGAAACAGCCTTTACAGCGGAAGTCACAGCCGGTGAGCATGAACCAGATGCGTGGTTCTATCTCCGAGAGGGTGAAATATTGGATGCCTCTTTTGCCCATTTTGACTATAATATATTTTACCTTCAGGGTATATATAAATTTAATCGTAGACAGGCAGACAAAAGATGCATCAAAAGTCGCCCTTTGTGTGGGTTCACGAGGATGATGTTACAATAAAGGGAAAGAAACTCAAGATAACATACGTATCGGACACCATACTGGATTCAGATTTAGAAGATACAATCGCTTTTTTAATTGAAACTGGTCTTTCTAAGGCGGAAAAGATGAGGGAGATATTACAAATAATGGAGGAGATTCTAAGCAGGGATGAACGATTTAAGGATATTGCCGCAGAGATGAAAAGATACCGGGAGACTGTGTTTAGTCGCAGCATACCGTTTACAATGATAGAAGCGAGGTCAATACTAAGCAAACTCAGAAAATGGCAGAATGCTATACAGAGAAGGGCATCAGACAGTGGAAGATGATTCACGCATTTTGCTATTGCTTACAGGAACCTCATCGCCTCTTCACAAAATCTCCTCGCCGCTCTTTCCATATCCTTGCTTTTGTATATCCCAGATCCTATAATAGCATAAGCATCTTTACCTCTTACAGCGTCAAACGCTTTCCGTATCTCACCTCCCTGAGAGCCAATCCCGGGCATACAAAACTTTGGCTCGCTCACGGTTTCCGATATTAGGGTGCTGTATTCACGAATGAGACCAATTTTGTTGCCGGGGACTACAAAGTACTCCACACCACATTCCACACTTATTTTATACATCTCTCTTGGTGCCTCATCGTGAATAAATCCCCCTTCTCCGCTCAGATACTTCTCATGTGTCATCTCACCACCAACCCACGGAACCATACCTCTTTTGAATAGCGCTTCAATAAACGCTTTCTCAGCAGCAGGACCTGCCATGGGGAAGATGATAACCGCTTTGACGCCAGCTTTTGAACATACCTCTGCGAATTTATCCCCCATTTGCGGTATATCAGTGCCTGCCTTTTGGTGGTCGTAAATCAGAGGCAGGTCGGTCTG
>JAODGF010000010.1:0-393 GCA_025464645.1 Methanosarcinales archaeon | reverse complement strand
ATTGTGGACAAAATTTCATTTGTGAATAACCCCTCTACTTTCTCAACCGGAGTGTTATCAGATGTGTCATTTGCATAGACTTCATGCATGCACGCTTAACTTCCTTTCAACCTCTGCAAGCCGGACTTCAAACTCCGCCATCTTCTCCATAACCGGAATCTTTGCTTCAAGAGCGTCAAACCTCGCATCAACTGCCTTGAACTTTGAAATCATCACTTTCTCAAGGGTTTCGATATTGGCTTTTGTCTCTTTTCTCAGGCTTTCAATCTCTTTTCCCAGGCTCTCAATATCGCTCTTTGTCCCATTTCTCAGGTTTTCAATCTCTTTTCCCAGGCTCTCAATATCGCTCTTTGTCCCATTTCTCAGGCTCTCAATATCGCTCTTCGTCTCTTT
>JAODGF010000001.1 GCA_025464645.1 Methanosarcinales archaeon | reverse complement strand
TGCTGCTGATTGAATAAAAATATGAAAATATTTATGTATGTTTCATGCTAAAGTAACTATACAGGATGTCTTTCCAAAAACCTTCCTATCCTATCCAAAGCCTCTTTTATCTCATACTGCGACACCGCATAAGCACACCTTATGAATCCCTCTCCACAAGCACCAAATACGCTGCCGGGTATTACCACCACTTTCTCTTCCAGAAGCAGCTTTTTTGCAAACTCTTCCGAAGTAAGGCATGTATTCTCAATAGACGGGAACGTATAAAACGCTCCTTTTGGCTCAAAGCAGCTCAGACCTATCTCTCTCAGTCCTTCCACCATTAATCTCCTCCTCCGGTTGTATTCGCTTACCATCTTTTCGACCTCGTCATTGGTTCTCAAAGCTTCCATCGCCGCCATCTGCGCCGTAATCGGCGCGCAGAGCATTATATACTGATGTATCTTCATCATCGCTTCTATTATCTCTTTATTCCCTGCTGCATACCCTAATCGCCATCCGGTCATCGCATACGCCTTCGAGAAACCATTCAATAGTATCGTCCTATCCTTCATCCCGTTGAGCGATGAGAAGCAGGTATGTTTGCCACCATAAGTCAGCTTGCCATAGACCTCATCCGATACAACGAGCAAATCATGCTCGTTCACCACATCTGCTATTTCTTCCATGTCTTTTCCGCTCAGGGTAGCCCCGGTAGGGTTGTTAGGATAGCTCAAAATAAGAGCTTTTGTATGTTCCGTTATTCTTTCCTCCAGTTTTTCTGCTCTCAGCTTGAATTCGTCCTCGACTCTGGTATCCACACAGACGGGCATTCCACCAGCAAATACCGTGCAGGGCTTGTAACTCACATAAGAAGGCTCGTGAATTATCACCTCGTCACCGGGGTTAGCGATAGCACGAACGGCGAGGTCAAAAGCTTCACTTACGCCTGTTGTTACGAGTATTTCTCCTTCAGGGTCATAATACACACCACTTTCTTTGTAAATAGAATCGGAAAGCGCCTCTCTTAATTCTAAAAGCCCCCAATTGCTCGTATAGGACGTATAGCCCTTTTCCAGTGAGAATATGCATGCTTCCCTTATACTCCAGGGTGTTACGAAATCAGGCTCTCCGACACCCAGCGAGATTGCTCCTTCCATCTGCTGTGCGACATCGAAGAACTCCCTTATCCCGGAGCCCTTTAGTCCTTTCACCCTATCTGCTACTCTGTCTGACATCATGCTTTTTATCACGCTTCCTTTAAATTAACCAAAAACTCAATAAATTCCCTCTTGCGAAGCACAGTTAAGTCTATCGAGCCAGTCCTCGGGTCTGGAACTAAACCCCATTTCTCCATTCCTATCGCACCTATTACTGCATCTATTCGCCGCCCGTGCTCATCCGTTCCTAGCCCTTCAATGGGATGTGCTTCTATATCAAATTCCAATCCTTCTATTTCGCACTTTAGTAGGCAAGATTCATCTATCTCAAAAGAGAATCCCTCCAAGCCCACTTTAAATGGGATCGTTTTTCTTTTGATCTCCGAAGCGAACTCATTTCTAACATACGACCTGAGCGAACCTGTGTCAAACAAAACAAATGCTGCTTTGCCCTCTATCTTCATATCTTTAAACGTTCGTGCCATTTTACTTCATCTTCCCTTATGTCGTAAAGTTATTGTTTGCTGATATTACATTAGAATATATCCATTATAAAAGCTGGACAGGGATTTGGTAGTATTTGACATTGGGATTTTACAACGTTACCGCCAATCTTTTTCCCTTCTCCTCCTCTTCGTATATCTCCCCATTCTCTTTATAAGATTTCAATAAAAAATGCGTTACCGTGTTACGAACCTGTTCCAGGGATGATATCTTCTCTGCAACGAAATAAGCAACCTCGCGCATTGTATTCCCCTCTACCAATACCGAAAGGTCATACTCACCGGAGACCAACCGCACGGATTTTACTTCCGGGAATCGTGAAATTCTTTCTGCAACGTTGTCATAGCCGGCATTCCTTTCAGAACTGACTTTTACGTCTATCAACGCTTGAACAGTCTCTATCCCTGCCTTTTCCGGATTTATCACTGCTTTATATCTCTTTATTATACCCCTGTTCTCCAATTCAGAGATGGTTTGCTTCACTTCTTCTTCATCCATCCCAACCATCTTCGCTATCTCTTTATCGCTTAGCCTTGCATTGTCTTCCAATATCTTCAGTATTTCCGCTTCTTTCCCTTCTACTTTCATTTCATATCAACTCCAATTCTTTTCTTTGGTAAAGCTTTCTTTTTTAAAGAAAGGTTTGTTTACAAAAACCTGAACACCTCCGGCAGCTCTCCCACGGCAGACCTCAACTTTGCAGACCATTTATCCGGGTCTAAACTCTTCTGTGCGAGTAAAACCGCAGCCCAACGCTCCAGTCCCACTCCCGAGCATCCAGACCAGAGCTCCTCACCGCTTTGCAGCTTCACACTGAACCCCTTTGGGTATTTATCCCCATTCACACTTACGTTTTGAAACTCCAGCCATTTCCCGCTGTAAGGTAGAACTGCCTCGTAATCTATGGTCCCTACTTCCTTCAACTCTGCCAGACCTGCTTTCCCTTCTTGCGCCATGAACCAGGGCGTCACCCATGCTTCTCGCCACTCGATGTCCAAAAACTCCTCGAAAATGCGGCGGTATCCTTCCTGTAGCTGCTTCGCATGTTCTATTACCTGCTCCTTCTTCCCTATCCATACTATCTCCACCCTGTGGAACTCATCAAGCCGCTCTATGCCATGAAGCCCACCACTTTCATAGCGATGAGAGGTTCCTGACCTGTCAAAAACCGTTATCGGTAGAATCTCGTCAGGGATCGTCTTCCCCAGCAGGAAAATCCAGAACGGCGGACATTGTGCATAGCACATCCCACCCACGGGCTCTATCCGCTCCATTATCATGTCCAGGGGGACTTCATTCGTAACTTTGTAATAATCCATCACTTCCTCCCAGAACTCAGGGTCCCTTGTCTTTGGCGTGCATACATAATACGCCTCGGGGTAAATCCCTTTTGCGTGTCCCGAACGCTTCCATACATCCCAGGGCACAAACTTAGGAAAAATCATCTCCTCATAACCTAAGGGCTCCAACAAATTATCAAGTAATATGTGCTCAAAAGCCCGGAAAATTTTTGTTAACTGCGGTCCATATATCCACTGCCCCCTTCCGGCAGCATGTCGTATCCAACCAAGCCTTATCATCTCCTCCGTAGGGTCTTTATCGAAATAGAATGGTTTCTTCGTGCTCTCAAACAGCAGTTCCCAGTGCTCTTTTTTGCCCTTCCAGCTCGCAGCTTCTCGCTTATCCTCCAGTAATCTTATTATCCTATCTGGAATTCTCTTTTCTAACAAGAACTCATTTACAGCCAGAAAAAGCTTTAACCGCCCTTCTTCTTGTTTTATCTCCCTTACAAACGGTAATTTCTTTATCGCCAGCCCTTCTTCCCATTCCATTGCTATCTCGTAATCCTCTATTTCCATGCTCCTTATCCCTATGCGGTGCGGTCCTAAGAATTTACCAAATTCGTTCTTCAATCTGAGAAGCGCATCATGCGCCCTCACAAACCTGTCAGAAACTATTTCCAACCCAATTTTTTCTCCTGTAACGTTCCACCTCACAATTTCAGCACCACAACCCGGAGGTGCACCTTTCTTTAGTAATTCGATGTTACAATGCTTCATAAATTCCTCTATTTTTGATGAACTTACACCTTCACTTACACTTCCACTGCATTTAAGCTCTGCTTTTAGCTGAAATTCCATATTCATGGTCATCTCTTTGTAATACTTACTATCTCGTGGGCTTATAAATATACCTTGCAGTAATTGCTCAATATCTTGAGGTATAAATTCTAAGCACTAAACTCTAAATTCTAATCAAATTCTAATATCTAAGCTCAAAATTCAAAACAGACCTTCCTTTTGGGATTTTGGATTTTGATATTGATGGTATGTTTAAGTTCG
>JAODGF010000077.1 GCA_025464645.1 Methanosarcinales archaeon | reverse complement strand
GGCAATATATCTCTTCACTAAGGGATTAGAGGTGAACCCAAACAACCAATACCTGTATAACGACCGAGGATTATGCTATGTGGAGAAAGGGGACACAACAAAGGCGATTACTGAGTTCTCTAAAGCTATTGAATTAGACGCTGATTTTGCGGAGGCATATTTCAATCGGGGACTTGCTTATTTCAAAACAGGGAGTAAGTATACGTCAGAAGGAAGAGCTTCGCTCGAAAAGGCTATTTCCGATTATAGCAAGGTAGTTGAAATAAAGCCAGAGTATGCAGAGGCATATTATCACCGTGGAGTTGCTCGTATTGAATTCATTCATTTCTATGACAGCCCTTTCAGTGAAGAGGAAAATGAAACGTTCTATGAGGCACTCAGTGACTTTAACAAAACTCTCGAATTAGATGGAACGTTCTATGTTTCTTATGCCGGGATAGGAAACGCTTACGACAGATATGGAAAATTCGATGAGGCGGTAGAATGGTATAACAAGTCTCTCGAACATGAATACGAGATACTTCAAAAGCTAGGCACGAAAGCATTAGCAGAAATATATTACAGTAGGGGAAGGGCGTATCAACGGGTTGAAAATCCTCAAGCAATTCAGGATTACGAAAAATCAATAGAATATGACCCAAATCTCGATACCGCACTTGGTCACCTAGCTTCTATTTATTCGTGCATTGGAAAACTTGAAGATGCTCTCGAATTATATAATAGAAGTGTTAAGATCAAAGAAAGCCAGCCATTCTTGGGTCTGTGGGACTTCCATACATGGGATGGTAGAGGAGTGTGCTATTACAAACTTGGGGAATACGATAGAGCCATTCAAGACCTCAACAAAGCGATAGAAGTAGGTCACCGCCCCATCCTTCCAGCGTACCTGTACTTAGGCAAGACATACTTGGCAATGGGAGATGATAGTAAGGCAAAGGAATCTTTTAATAAGACAATAGAGATATGCACCGGGGCTATTGGGGCTATCGAGAAAGGAGAACATGTATGGATGTATCCTTCGGAGGTGTATGCTTTACATAACATAAGAGGACTTACTTACATCGAGCTCGGGGAATACAATAAGGCAATTTCAGATTTCGAAAAAGTGATAGAGTTGGGTCCAGAGGAGTTCCCAAGAGGTCATACATACTATCCCGTGGAGGGACGAAAAAACATAGGTATTGTATATTCGAAGATGGGAGATAAAGAAAGAGCGAAGGAGTTTTATCAAGAAGCACTAAGTATAGCAGAGGACCGAGGATTACAATTCACCAAGAAGGAGATTGAGGAACTGCTAAAAGATTTGTAACTGAATATAGGAGGCGAAAAGAAAAAAAAATGTGTGTACCAGTAGCCGTAACCACAGGAGGTGCACTTACTACCTGGGCTCCAATGCTATTGAACTATATAGTAGCAGTGGTGGCATTAGTGGGTCTACTGGCGGTAAACTATCGGAGCAGTTTAAAGAAACTGTTCTCGAAGGCGTAGCTGCTGCCTGCGGTATCAGCAATAAGAAAACCTTTAAACATTGGGGAGTGAGAAGATTTCTCACTTCTTTTTATTTTTTATTGCTGTATCTATTTTTAAATTTTAAAATGTCAACTTAAAACCATGCCTGACAAATTAAAGAGAATATACAGTTACCGGATACTGCAGATAGAAATTAGCAGAGCCTGTAACCTCGACTGCCGGATATGCATGCGAAAGAACCTCGAATCACGTTCGGGTTTTATGTCCTTTGACAAGTTCAAGAAGATTCTTGGCTCTTATAATTTCAGAGAGGTCGCGCTGCACGGCTGGGGCGAGCCGTTATTAAATACAGAAATTTTTCAAATGATAGAATACGCGAAAAGTCAAGGAATAACGACCAGTCTTACCACCAATGCGACACTTGTGGGCAAGAATATCAGCAATATTCTCGATTCTGGATTGGATAGTATTGCTTTTGGTTATTACGATATGGACATCCTGAAGAAGAGCATAGACAATGTCGAAGACCTGATAACCGAGAAGAAAAACCGGGACTCCAAATCCAAACTGAAGACGTATCTTGACATCACTATATACAAAGACAACACAGAAGAAATCCTGGATGTGATTAGAGAAGGGCATGCAATAGGTGTAGATGCCGCAATACTGCACAGGTTGTTTAACGTTTACAACGTGGATAAAGCATTTGAGAACCTATCAAAAAAGGGTGAAGAAGAACTGTTCAAGAAGATTAAAAAAATAGAACGGGAATTGAAATTCAAAATTTATCTGCCAAAGAAACACTCCTTACCCTGTCGAATCGTTAAATATACCGTTTTTGTTACTTTCAACGGCAAAGTCACACCCTGCTGCTTTTTACCGGAAGTTTACATTGGAGATGCTGAGGCAGGGGTAGGGGATGTCCTGAGATCGAAGGAATATCGAAATTTTGTCGCTAATATGAAGAATCATGCGGTGTGCAGTAAATGCGTGTGGTGAAATGAAAAAGAAAACCTTGCTCCGGATTTGAGGTTTGTGTGAATAGAGATTTCATATCGTTGATATTATGTTATCTTTCTGCTTTCTCATAATTGGAAGTAATAAAAAAATCGAAAAGCTTATATGTATCCTCAACATAAATCAAAATAGGAGGTAATAAAAAAATGTGCGCACCAGTAAGTGTAGCAGTAGGGGGAATGGGAGAAGCTCTTGCGCCTCAGTCGGCGGCGATAGTAAAATTCCTGATAGACGGTTTTGTATTCTTCTTCGGCGCCACCATTGCCTGGGGCTCCCTCAACCCGCTAAAAAAATTAAAACTTTAGAAAAGTGAGGTCAGGTAATTTTTAGAATACCTCCTCACTTTTCTTAAATTTTTTGTTTTTTTATTTTTTGTTTTTTTCGCTCACCGAGAAGACGCATTTATTACGGTTATCAACTGTTCTCTCGTTATAACATCATCGAAGTAGTCATTGACGGCATTGATAACCTCGTATCTTTCTATAATGCAGTTGTGGTTAGCATCGTACTGGCGACAGATGTCTGGCAGTTCACATACCCCCGGTGCCCAAACCGGATCATACTCATCTGCAAAATTCGCTGTTAGCTGCGTGAGGTTTGTCCCATCTGCATCCATCATGTAAATCTCAAAATCGCTGACGAATCTACCTGAAACAAAAACGATTTTTTCGCCTCCTAATGCCCACGCGGGTGAAAAATCATAGTACACTGTATTGTGAGTGGAAGTTAGCTGCGTAACGTTTGTTCCATCTGCATCCATCACATATATATCCAGGTCGCCATTCCGATCTGAGAAAAAGAGTAGCTTGCTTCCATCAGGGGACCATTCACCAGGGACATTGTTCGCGTTGGTATATGTCAACTGTTCTTGATCTGTTCCATCTGCATTCATCACGTATATATTCCAGAAGATGTCACGGTTAGAAGAAAAGGCTATCTTGCTTCCGTCAGGAGACCAGTGAGGAGTCCTTTCCTGGGTTGTGTCGTTGTAGGTTAGCCGTGTAACGTTTGTTCCATCTGCATCCATTACGTATATCTCATAGTTGCCATCACGGTCCGAACAAAAGGCTATCTTACTTCCATCTGGCGACCAACATTGACTTCCATCCTCTATTCCGTCCGTATTGTTTGTCAACTGCGTAATGTTTGTTCCATCTGCATCCATTACGTATATCTCATAGTCGCCATCGCGATTCGAAGAAAAGGCTATCTTGCTTCCATTAGGATGCCATTCTGGATTTATATCACTTGAAGCGTTGTAGGTGAGCCGTGTAACGTTTGTTTCGTTCATCACGTATATCTCATTGTTGCCTTCTCTATTCGAGGTGAAGGCAATCCTGCCAGCAAAATCGCCCGTGGCTGCGATGCTAATCGGGAGTTCCAGTTTAGACACCCTCGTTTCGTTAGCAATAGCACCACTAATTATCCAATCTACCATGCTCGGATAGCCACAGACCTGTTCATTTGGCGCAGTTGCATTCTCATTCCCTACTCCTGGCGGCACCATCAAAACACACAACAACATTGTCGCTGCCATTACTACGATTGCAAAATCTTTTTTCATTTTTTCCTTTGTCACCTCCTAAAGTTTTATTTTTTGCTTTGTAACACACTTTGAAAAAATAGGAATAGGAAAAGACCCTTCTTTCTTTTCCCACTCATTTTTTTATTTGGCTATGGCTTTTCGCGTACACAAGAGAGTCAAGTTTCTGACATAATGGCAGGAGTGGCATAGGTAGCTGTGCTAGTACCATTTTCTGGCATGATATCCAGCACGATCAGAGGGTTTACTCCAGCGGATTTGAGATTCGAAAGCTCGTTCGGACTGTTGACGTCAAATTCCATTATCGTTTCGACCACTGTTTCTGGCTTGTCTATGTAATCCATCATATCCAGGTCCATCTTTAGTCTTGCCCACCACCACTTGTAAGTTCCCCAATCTTTGAAATACGACCTTGGGAACCCGCTTATCGCACATGCTTTATTCCAGTCAAATGCCAGAACCAGTCCATCTCCTGTGCCAGTAGCCGAGTCCCATCTGATGTATATGCCTGCGACGTTCGTTGCATTACCTGGTAATTTTTCCCGCTGCTCCTTAGTAAGGTCCTTTGCCACGTAATTCTTGTTTCCAATGCTAGCTTCCAAGTTCCATTGAAGAGTATCATCCTTGCACCAGGGCGGAATTGCAATTATCTGGTATCGCTGGCTTGGTTTTTCCAATGGCAGATATTTATCCAGGTACTTAAGGATGAAATATCCTGATGTCTGCCCGGGGCAGATATGATTGTGGAACTGCGCTGCGGCAAGTAATTCACGTGGTGAACCATTACCCTTCGCCCATACGTTCGGGATCGTTATGAGAGTGAACTCGTTAGTAAACGGTCCTGAGCCACCGCCAAATATCCCTGCCTTCATCTTTGCGTTCCATACCGGTGCATACGACTCATTGAGGAGTCTTTCTGGGCTGATATTCTCTTTCACCACCTTCGCAAAGACCTCTTCGTCAGGCAGCGCCATGAACTCCTCGATGCTATTATTGAACACTGAATTATTCACTTCGAGATACAGACAGTCTTTCGTAGTCTTATCGAAGAATGCAAACCAAAGTGGTCTATCTCTGCTTCGACGGATGACAAGGAGATTGCCTTTACCTGCCGTGCACCCAGACGAGGCAGTTATTCCGTCAATGCAGTTATCTGTTCTCTTTCCATTGACCACTGCGTATCCCGCATCAGTTATTGCAAGGACATCCGGATCGTACTTCTTGAAAGTCATGTTTTCCATTGCGAATTCCGATGCACGCCAGCCCAGGAGATTACCCACCGCGATGTTGTCAGGTCCTACGAGATTTGTTAGTGCTGGATCAGGCAAGAGTCCGAGTTCGACATAAGGATTGTTGCCGGCATATTTGAGTGCCTCAAGTTCCGCTTTGCTGTTAAGGTCGAATTCTTTCATTGTCGAGACAAGCATTTCTGGGTCGTCAATGTCCATCATCTCCATATCCATCTTTAACCTCATCCACCACCAATACCATGGTTGGTTTTTATTCCCTGGATCTGCTTCACACACTTCTTTTGCTTTTGTCCAGTTAAATGCCAGAACCAATCCGTGTCCTGTGTCAGTTTTTTTATCCCATCTAATGTAGATACCGGCAACATCAGGAAGTTGCGCACTGTCTTCTGGGGTTAGATGCATTGCCACAAATCTCTTACCAACAGTCTTATCGAAGATAACTTGAAAGGCGTCGTCTTTGCACCATGGTGGACACCCGATTATTTCGTAGTTCTG
>JAODGF010000076.1 GCA_025464645.1 Methanosarcinales archaeon | reverse complement strand
AGAATAGAACATCTTTTCTCGAACCTTTTACAACCGGAATCTCTTCCTCTATTTCGGTTTCCCTTCTCCAGAAAAGATAGCCAAGGTATGAGAACAAAAATAAGAACAGAGTAGCACCTTCAATTTGTGTCAGCTTCAGGTCTCTGAAGAGAAACAGGAGTAAAAGGGTCATCGTAAGGAGGAATAGCCCGTCACGATATACGAGTTTAGGGCTTATTTTTAGTTCGTGGACAATCGCAACCCCGCCTAAAATAAAACCTAAATTGAAGAAGTTCGAGCCGACGATATTACCAACGGAAATATTTGGACAGCCTTTGAGTGCTGCAAGAATGGTAACTGCGAACTCTGGAGCGGAAGTACCACAACGGTAAGACCTATCACGAGGTCTGAAACTCCTATCAAACGTGCAATTCTCGATAGATGAAGATAATCTCTGAGATCATACTTTATTCTTCGTTTCTTTCTCTGTGCCATGATGCTTTAATAAAAGTAAATCAAATAAAATACCGGTGTTTAAGGTGATTACAAAAGAAGAGATAAAGGAGGTCTTAGGAGATTACAACCTGAAGGAGGTGACCATAGGTGTCCTGGGGTCACATTCCGCCTTGGATATATGCCGTGGAGCGAAGGACCTGGGCTTCAGAACGCTGGTAGTATGCCAGAAGGGGAGGGAGAAAACTTATGACCTCTACTACCGGACGGGCAATTCTATGGGGATTGTGGACCGGACTGTAATCATAGATAAATTCGCAGATATAACGCAGGAAAAAGTGCTGAGGCAGATGCGAGCAAATAATGTTATTTTCCTCCCGCACCGCTCCTTTGAGGTATACGTGGGTTTCGACCGGATCGAGGATGAATTTCTTCTCCCTTTATTTGGGTCGAGAAGCATGCTCCGAGCAGAGGAGCGGGATGCAGAGAGGAACCAGTATTATCTGATGGAAAAGGGTGGCATTCCATATCCTAAAACATATAAAAGCCCCGAGGAAATAGACCGTCTGGTTCTGGTTAAAGCGCCCGAAGCGCAGCGTAGATACGAGCGCGCGTTCTTCTTCGCTTCTTCTCCCGAAGAGTTCTACAAGAATTCAGAGCAGATGCTCCGTGAAGGAAAGATAACGGAAGAAGGGCTAAAGAAAGCGGTAATCGAGGAATTCGTTATGGGTGCACAGTCCAACTTCAACTACTTCTACTCAGTCTTAGACCGGAAGCTGGAACTGTTGGGGATTGACACCAGGCGACAGACCAATCTGGACGGCATTCTTCGCCTGCCCGCACCACAGCAGTTGGAAGCCCTGAAGTATATAGACGTCAAAGCCATCGAAGCCGGGCATATCGCTTGCACGGTAAAGGAGTCGCTTTTAGAGCAGATATTCGAATTAGGAGAAAAGTTCGTGCGTGTAGCAAGGGAGGAGTATCCTCCTGGCATCATAGGTCCCTTCGCTTTACAATCCGTGTTCATTCCCGGTCCTCCAGAGGAGAAAGCAATTATTTTTGATATTTCGATGCGAGTGCAAGGCTCCCCTGGAATCAAGTTTACACCATATTCGGGATACCTCTACGGCGAGTCGCTTTCGGTAGGTAAGAGGGTAGCTATGGAGATAGAGAAAGCTATTCAACTGAACCGGTTGGAGGAGACTGTTACCTGAAATGATACACCAAAGAGAGATCCATCACATTCTGGACGGCTATGACAGGGAGAAGATAACCATCGCCACCATAGGGAGTCATACAGCGCTCCAGATACTTAAAGGAGCAAGAGATGAGGGGTTAAAGAATCTGGTGATATGTAAAAGAGGCGCTGTAGAGGTTTACCGGCAGTTCAGGCTGGCTGATGAACTCATCATTGTGGAAAATTTCAAACAAGTTCTGGAAAAGGAGTTTCAGGAGGGGCTGATAGAGAGAAACGCCATTCTTATCCCGCATGGTTCCTTTGTGGAATATCTTTCACCTTCCAGCATCGAGGACAAACTCTGGGTTCCCATGTTCGGGAACAGAACCGTCCTGGACTGGGAATCCAATCGTGAAAAGGAGAGAGAATGGATGGAGCGTGCCGACCTAAAACTCCCAGAAGAATTCAAACACCCTGAAGATATAGACAGATTAGTAATGGTAAAATTTCCTGGAGCCAAGGGAGGGAAGGACTACTTCCTCGCGAGGAGTTATGATGAATTTGAGCGGAAGATTAAAAAATTGCAGTTGCAGGACGAGAAGTTTACCATCCAGGAATATGTAATAGGAACCAGGTTCTATCCCCACTATTTCTACTCACCGCTAACGGAGAGGGTGGAACTCCTCAGCATGGACATCCGCTATGAGTCCAACATTGATGGAATCTCAAGGCTATCTTATATTCTCCAGAACAGCCATCCTGAACCCTCATTTGTAGTTACAGGAAATTGTCCTGTTGTAGTAAGAGAGTTGCTCCTACCACAACTCCTGGAAATGGGTCAGAGAATAGTCAAAGCATCCCAAGAACTGTTCAGTCCCGGCTTGACGGGTCCTTTCTGCATAGAAACGGTGTGCACAGAAGACCTGGAGTTTATTGCATTCGAAATTTCTGCCAGAATTGTTGCCGGGACCAATCTCTACATTAATGGTTCTCCCTACTCTCAATTACTCTATGATGAGCCAATGAGCACCGGAAGGAGAATATCAAGAGAGATAAAAGACGCTCTTAAGCAGGATTCCTTGGATAGAATTATATACTGATATTGAGATTATATACTGATATTGAGAATCCTTCAAATATGCCGAAAATTCCAAGATGCATGAGCACACAACATCCGGATAATGTGCACTCCCCTTTTTTCGCAGAGGATACTGAACTTGAGGGAGAAGATGAAATACAGGAAGCATATTACGTATTCTCGCATCTGGGGTGTGATGAGCAGATGTGGGACTGTGAAGGCAAGGAAGTGGATAATTTTGTGGTCAAAAAGTTGCTAACAAAATATGAATCATTCTTTCTGGAGAAAAGATTAGGCAGCGATGTATTTATAACTTTGAGGGTGCCAAATCCAACCGTAGAAAAAGCGGAAGCAAAAATATTATTGGAAACTTTGGAAAGCATACCCAGGTCATTTGACGCTGCTAAATTGTTTTATCAAGACGATACGCCACCTATATTCGAAGTTATCTTACCCATGACCGCCTCTCCTAAGTGCCTTGATAGAATTTACAGATATTATTGCGATTTTGTAGTGGGAAAACAGAATAAACCATTTAGAGCGGGAGATATAACGATCGCTGAATGGATTGGGGAATTCAAGCCTGAAAGAATTAATGTTATACCCCTTTTTGAAGACATGGAACACATGCTTGACGCACACAACATGACTAAAGAATATTTGCAAGACAAGAATGTAGAGTATCAAAGAGTTTTTCTTGCAAGGTCAGACCCTGCGATGAATTACGGACTTCTCAGCGCTGTTCTTTTAAACAAAATAGCTCTTCAAAGATTGCAAACATTGTCTGAGGATATAGGTGTTGAAATATATCCTATTGTGGGTATCGGCTCGGCTCCTTTCAGAGGCAATCTCAGACCACAAACAGTGGAAAGAGTTGCAAAAGAATATCCCAGCGCTCATACATTTACTGTTCAATCGGCGTTCAAATATGACAATCCTCCTGAAGAAGTTAGAGAAGCTATAAGAAAATTGCAGGAAAGAAAAACAGGTTCGCCTCAGGAAATAGACGAAGAAATGTGTTTGGAAATAATCAGAAAGTATTCTCAGGAATACCAGAAACAAATCATAGAATTAGCACCGGTAATCAATAAGGTTGCAAGGTATGTTCCGAGTAGAAGAAAAAGGAAGTTGCATATAGGTCTATTCGGTTATTCACGTAGTATAGGAGGAATTAAATTGCCGAGAGCGATAACATTTACCGCCGCTCTTTATTCCATAGGTTTGCCACCAGAAATCCTTGGTTTGAATACCTTGAATGAGGATGACCTGCAATTTGTCAGTGAGGTTTACGTGAATTTTGAAGAGGATGCGCTCAGATATTTGAATCGCAATGCTTTTGCGTTTTTACCAAGAGAGCTTGAAACAAGAATTAGAGATTTTCTAACAGATTTTAGAACTGATGTAGAGCATAAAAGAATAACAGATTATGTTTTAGAATCGTTAAGAAAAAACAAAACTGTGAATCTGGAAGAATATGTTTTGAGAGCAGCAAACGTGAGAAGATTCTTAGGGTAACCAAGTCGAGGGGAGTTGCAACGCCTTGCTATAATCTTTCTGCTTTACCTTCTTCCGCTAACCCGTGCCTTTTATATATTCTATTGAAACTCCTCGTCCCTGGAGCACCTCAAAATCAGGGCTCTTACAAGAAGGGCATCTGATATACGCATGAGCAACTTCTGGTGCAAGATGTATCGCTTCGGTCTCCTCCTCTCTCATCCCGGATGTCTCACCCAACCCCCACTCGTTTCTGCAAACCCGGCATCGAAAAACAGCTCTTTCTATATCCATTTCTACCTTCATTTTTGCTAACCCCACACCCTGAACTTTGGCAAGTTCGGTCACGGCGAATTCAAATATCTCGGTCTCTATTTGCTGTAATTCACCTATTTTAAGCTTAATTTTTGTAACCTCTTTCAGCCCTTCTTTTCTCGATTCCTCTATTACCGTTGCGATTACCGCTTCCGCTAATGCCCATTCGTGCATGTTTATCTTGTAAATCTTCTAATAGAAATATTTAAAAAAGTCGAGAAGACCTAAACCACCTAAATCATATCTTGTGATGCGCTTATCGCCATATCTATTTTGAAAAACTTGCTAATATTTCTATTACATTTATGGACAACAATAAATTTCTACATCTATTTAAGAATATCCAATAATATCTTATATTCATCACATTCGTTAAAAAACATTAAGTTTTATATACTATAAAATCTAAGATATTTAAGGGGGGTAAAATATCGAAAATGACACTTGAAGAAATAAATTTAATATGGCTTGAAGGGCAGGACTGTGCGGGTTGTACTATCTCTATCAAACAAGCAAGCAACCCCACGCTCATTGACGTTCTAACAGGGGCTATTCCCGGGCTTGGAGGGTTAAAACTCGCCTACCATCCAACGCTTATGTTCGAGTGGGGCGAAGACGCAGCGAAGATTCTCGTTGATGCGATAGAAGGCAAATACGACCCATTCGTATTGATTCTCGAGGGAGCAATCCCTGAGGAGGCGAAAGCTGCACCGGGCGTTTACTGCGTCATCGGCGAGTACGAGGAAAAGCTTCTCAAACTCAGCGATACAATTGACGGGCTCTCGAAGAAGTGCGCAGCAGCAGTTGCTATTGGCACATGCGCATCTTATGGCGGCATCCCTCACGGGAATCCTAATCCAACAGGTGCGAAAGGGCTATTGGACTATTTAGGGAAAGGATGGAAAGGAGCGCTGGGTCTTCCTGTCATCTGTATTCCCGGCTGCCCGCCCAGACCTGATAATATCGTTCAGGTTTTAGGTCACGCAGTGCTCGCAGCAAGGGGAATAGCGCCGCTTCCTGAACTTGACGAGTGGCACCGACCTACTTACCTCTATGGCAGTACAGCTCACGAGTTATGTCCGATATGCGGATTCTACTCAGGTGGTGTGGACGCACATGCCTTTGGAGAAACTGGCTGTTTAGGTGCGCTTGGCTGCAAAGGTATTATCACAAACTGCAACGCATCAACCACGTGGATGGATGGATACGGAGGGTGTACAAGAACAGGAGTGCCGTGCTTTGGATGTGCCGACCCGAGCTTCCCGGACACGCCTACTTCTCCTTTCTTCGCAAAAGCTCCTGCGGGTCCATTCATAAAAGAAACGATGAAAGGCACATGGAGCCACATGATGATGGGGCTTGCGCGGCTTCATAGGAGGAAGATATGATGAAAGGAAAGGAGAGGGAAATAACAATAGAACCGATAACGAGGATAGAAGGGCATTTAGGCGTTCACGTGAAGATAGACACTGAAGCGAGAAGAATTACCGATGCATACGCATATAGCCCGATGTTCAGGGGTTTTGAAATCATTCTCAGAGGGAGAGAGCCATTCGATGCGGTGATGATTACACAGCGGAGTTGCGGTGTCTGCCCGGTGCCTCACGCTCTCGCTTCGGTAACAGCAGTTGACCAGGTATATGGCGTTTCACCACCGCCGATGGGTGTAGCGCTCAGAGACCTTGTTCATGGTGCAGAGCAGTTATACGATGCCGAGGTCGGCGTTCTCAACCTCGAAGGACCCGACTACAGCGAGATTGCGGTGAAGAAGTTCAACCCTGAATGGTGGGAAGAAGCGCAGAAGACGAAGGCACCGGGGTCAGATGTCCATGGGTTTGCGGCAATCGCCGACATCATGACTGCGCTCAATCCACTGGCAGGCGAGCTTTATTTGCGCTCGCTTCTCGTGCAAAAAGCGGGGCATAATATGGCTTCAATATTCGGAGCAAAGCACCCACACGTTCATTCTTTTGTTCCCGGAGGAATCGCCAAGATAAACCTCTCTGCATCTGACGTTGAATCTTACCTGACGCTACTCATGCGACACGTTGCGTTTGCAAAGGAACTGGTCACAGTTACTGACGACTTACTCGATTTTGTGCTCGAACAGGGATATGAGGACGTAGGAGCGAGAGCAGCGAATCTCGGCTCCGTAGGTGCCTATAACGACCCGGCGGCGTATTCCGCAAAGTATGAGGAGATGACAGACTGGGCTCGTAAGAGGCTGGTATCCCCTGGAGTCATTCTGGATGGCGGACTCGTCACAACAGACCTCGTTGAGTTTAATGTCGGAGTGCGAGAATTTATCGGCAGAGGCTGGTATTCGAGCGAGTGGGAGCATGAAGTCGAAGCTGACCCGTTGGGCAATAAAATAATGAAGGAACATCCGTGGAACAAGCGCACGATTCCGAAACCTGGTGAGTATGGAAAATGGGAGTCCTTATATTCTTGGGTCACTGCAACCAGATGGTGGCACTGGAAGGGGGATGGAAAGAACCATGTCATTGAGTTAGGACCGCTTGCACGGATGTGGGTAACAGCGAAGGCGGGACTTGTTCCCGAATCCACGGGAAATAGCCTCAAGTTCGAGTTACCAGCAGCACTTATCCCGGGTTTCAAGTATGCGGGGGCAATGGAATTCGAGTGGAAGATTCCTGAGAAACCAAATGCAGTGGAAAGGATCAGAGCTCGGGCATATTACCATGCATACTCTGCGTATTGCATGCTGAATCTGGTAATGGCAGGCTTAGAACTATTGAAAGCTGGCAAGGCTGATGTATGGACACCTTATGAGAAGCCCAAGGAAGGCATAGGCTTTGGTGCAATAGAAGCTATGCGTGGCGCTTGCTCGCACTGGTGCGTGATGAAGAACGGAGTAATCCATAATTATCAGTATCAAGCACCGACGACATGGAATGCATCTTGCAGAGACCCGGAAGAGAAGCCCGGACCATACGAGGAAGCGCTTATCCAGACGCCAATCACCGAAGCTGGGGAGTCAGAAGGGTGGAAAGGCATTGACGTGGTTAGAGCCATAAGAAGCTTCGACCCATGCTTAGGGTGTGCAGTCCACGTGCATATAGGCAAGCAAATAGTGAAACACGAGTTACTTCCGTTCGCAGTACCGCTGTAGTTCATCCAGAATAAGCTCAGTTGCTCGCTGGACTGCTGCATCAACCTCAGGGCTCAGTGATTCACCCAGCGTGACTTCGAGGATTTCGCACCCAATAACAATTGTAGCAGGTGGCAGGGTGCCGATTGCCTTAGCGAAGAGAAGGAGCTCTTCTAACCTGGTTTCGTGAACACTAAAGGTGAAGGAGTTCATCGCTTCTTCAGGCTTCGATTCCTCCACCTGCTCTGCTTTTATTTCACTGCGATAGATTGTTCCAGGCTTTCCTCCTTTCTGCACAGCGTCAACAAAGATTACGAGTTCATAGTCATTAAGGTCTGGTGCCAGCGTCACGCCACATAGTCCCACATCTCGTGCTTCAACGTTCTCAGGCAGATTCCTTCTCATTAATGCGTCAATAACTCTCGGACCGAAACCGTCGTCTCCCATGTACTTGTTCCCAATGCCTGCTATGAGGATTTTTTTACCTCTCTCCATACCTGAGCATTATATTACAGCTTCCCTCTCTCGACACCATACAGGGTCCAACTGGATGCCGGGGCGTGCAAGCCTTACCGAACAAAGGGCATTCATCCGGATAAACAAGCCCTCTCAGGATTTCTCCACATCTACATCCCGCTGGCTCTTTAAATTCATTATCCAACCTGCTTAATTCATCCTCGTATCGTTTCCTCGCATCGTATTCCTCGAATTTCCTTCTTACGCGAAGCCCACTGCCGGGTATAACAGGAAAACCTCTCCAACTTGTATCAAACGGTTCAAAAACTTCACTCATTGTTTGCTGTGCTTTCTCATTCCCCTCTGGCTTCACAACTCGCGTATATTCATTCTCTATCTTTGCTTCACCCCGGATTATCTGCATTGCAAGCATGTAAACCGCAATTAGCACGTCCAGTGGTTCGAAACCCGCAATTACCTGCGGCATTTTATACCGCTTCGATATGAATTCATAAGGTCTTTCACCTATGATTGTGGATACATGACCTGGATTTATGAACCCGTCTATCTTCATCTCTCCCATTCTTATCAATGCTTCCATTGCCGGTGGGATTAGCCTGTGCGCACTCAGTATAGAAAAATTGGTTGCTGGGCGAGTGGAAATCACAGATGCAGTCGCCGGAGCTGTTGTTTCAAACCCAATGGAGAAGAACACAACGTCCTTATTCGTTTTTTCCGCTATGGAAATACAGTCTGTTATGCTGTAAACCACCCTTACGTCAAAACCCTCTGCCTTTACGTCTGCCAACGACAGCCTTTCGCCGGGAACCCTGAACATGTCACCAAACGTGGCAATCACTTTCCCTCTTCGTGCTAAAAGAATCGCTTCTTCTATCTCCTTTGCGGTAGTCACGCAAACCGGACACCCGGGTCCTGGTCTTATCTCGACTCCAGCTTCTTTTAACATCGAATTCAAGCCGAACCTCACGAGAGTATCTTGATGCGTGCCACAAACGTGCATTAATCGCAAATTGAGATTCATATCTTTTAATTTTTCTATTATCCGATTTGCTAAATTCTCGTCTCGATATCTGAACATT
>JAODGF010000075.1 GCA_025464645.1 Methanosarcinales archaeon | reverse complement strand
TTACCCCCTGGGCTCCATCAGAATGCAGAGGTGCGAGGAAGTATTTATCTATTTCTTCTATGGTGAGATTTAATCCATAATTGCTCATGGTCGTTTTGAATGCTTCGTATGCCCACACATGCGGTATTTCTCCGTCTCCTCGCGAATTCAGGAACGTTCCGTCCATGTCAAAGATGACGACTTTATATTTGTACTCATGTGATAGCATTTTCTATTTCTTTCGTTCTGTTTATTATCATATAATATAATTAGACTTATATAATATAATTAGACTTCTAATATTTATAGAATTTTTTCCTTCCCTCCTCAGTCTTTTAGGTCTGATAAAAACTTGCTTCTTCGTGTCTTTAACAGCATAGCCCAGTCTAAAAGCATCCATTTTATGCGAGCTTGCGATCTCGATAGCTGCTTCAGCTTCTTGCCCGGGCAATATAACACAGAATCCTATACCCATATTAAATACTCTAAACATCTCTGCATCTGTGACATTGCCATATTTTTGTAATAGTGGAAAAGTCAAATTCATAATGTTCTCTTTCTCCTTTTATCATATCTTTTAACTGGGCTATTTCACCATCATTTGAGCAATGATAATTTTTGTTCCAACACCATCCGTAGCTACCGCTAAACCTATCCCTTGCCCAACCTCAATTACATTCGCAAAATAACCTATACCGAGTTTATCTGAACCTATATCCTTTCTGAATGTGAGGGTTTTTCCCACATGCGAGAGTAATCGCTTTAATGTAATCTCCTCTTTTTCTGTATCAACCCCCGCTTCTGTATATGTAATACCTTCTTGCGATTTCATTCTTTTCTCACCGTTTTAATTAGAACCTCACCTCTATTGACCGCGCATGCTTTTCCATACCCTCTGCTTTGGATAACATCACCACTACGTCTTTTATTTTCTCTAACTCTTTCTTATCCAGCCTCTGCACGGTCATCCGACGGATAAAATGGTGAACATCAAGCCCAGAGAAGAACTTTGCGTAGCCCGCGGTTGGAAGCACATGATTTGCTCCCGTTGCATAATCCCCTGCGGCAACTGGCGAATAAGAACCCACGAAAACGGATCCCGCATTCCGCACCTTTTCCAATATCTCTTCCGGGTTTTTTACCATTATCTCCAGGTGTTCAGGCGCATATTCGTTCGCAAATTTGATGCACTCGTCCATGCTATCCCCGATTAGTATCCAATTCTGTGTCGTATTGCTCTCCTCTGCCATAATTTCACGCTCCACTTCTGTTGCCACCTTTGCGGAATCCGTAAGAAGAACAGCTTTTGAGTGCTCACCATGCTCTGCCTGCGCAAGCATATCCGCGGCAACGAATGCGGGATTCGCAGTCTCATCTCCGATTATCAGAATTTCAGAAGGACCTGCGGGAAAATCTATCTCCACGCCTTCTGTGCGAACCGCCATCTTCGCCGCTGTTACATATACATTTCCGGGTCCCACTATTTTTTGCACTCCCGGAATAGTTTCGGTCCCAAAAGCGAGAGCAGCAATTGCCTGTGCACCACCCACCTTAAATATTCTCGTCGCCCCTGCGAGTTCAGCAGCAACTAACGTGAGAGGGTCTGCATTCCCTTCCTTTCCAGGCGGTGTGCACACTACTATATCTCTTACACCCGCTATCCTCGCCGGAATCACGCACATTAAAGCGGTGCTGAAATATGTTGCTGGTACATAAGCGCCTACCAAGTCAAGAGGAACATACTTATCGGAGATGAAATTGGACTCTTCTATCCCTGCTTGGCTCTTCTGCCGGTAATGGAAATTTGTGATCGCTGCGGATGCTTCTTCGAGACATCTTAACATATTCCCATCCACGCTCCTCTTTGCATCGCCAATCTCTTCCTTACTCACTTCTATTTCCTTTAGTCTTACAGCGTCAAATTTCTCGGTGTATTCGCGCAATGCGGCATCGCCTCTATTCTTTACTTCTGCGATTATTTCTTCTACCACCGGCATAACTGCCGCTATATCAAGTGTTCTGTTGAAAAAATCCTTCTTTTCTTTCACCTCTTTTAGCTTCTTTATCATCTTCTCCGTTCCTTTTAATTTTAAATACAAAATCTCTATTTAATTTTACTCTAAACAAAATAAAGGAGGGAAGGGAAAGATGACAAAATCAGTGGAGAAGGAAGCTGGCATCAACATCTGTATTCCAATCCCTGAGGGTGTGAACGTCACAATGAATGGGAGAAGGGTGAAGGTGGAAGGTCCAAAAGGGGCGATAGAGCGGGAATTATGGCATCCGGGGCTGCATATACAAATAGAGAAGCGCGATACTGGCAGCAACGAGATTGTTATAAACGCCGATTCTACGAGGAAGGAAGAAAGGGCAATGGCGGGAACTTACGCATCGCATCTCAAGAATATGATTACTGGTGTGAAAGAAGGTTTTTTTTATAAGTTGAAGGTTGTGCATGCTCATTTTCCTATGCAGGTAGCGGTAACAAAAGAGGGCAAGAGCGTCTCGGTTTCAAATTTCTTGGGCGAAAGAAAACCGAGGATAGCAAAAGTCGAAGCAGGTGTGAAAGTGGAAATAAAGGGTAAAGGTGAGGAGATAGTAGTTTCTGGAATAAATAAGGAGGCAGTTGGGCAGACTGCCGCGAATATAGAGCAGATAACGAGGATAAAGGGTTATGACCCCAGGGTCTTTCAAGATGGGATTTATCTCGTGGAGAAAGGCATTGGCGCGGATGTATAAAATACTTTTATCATCTTACGTTTGGAGCTGATTATGCCTGAAATAATAGAAGGTGTAAGCCCGACAAGGATGGAATTGTTGAGGCTGAGTAGAAGAGAGAAATTAGCGGAGAAAGGGCATGACTTACTGCGTGAAAAACGCGATGCGCTTATTGCTGAATTCCTGGACGTGGTGAGCGAAGTAAAGGAAGCGAGGAAAGAAGTGGAAGCAAAGTTAGAAGAGGCTTTTAATTTTTTAATCATTGCTCAGGCGCGATTGGGTGTTGAGCAGGTAAGGCAGTTGTCTTTGATGACTTCACGAGAGATCGAACTGGCTTTCTCTTCTCGCGGTATAATGGGTGTGCATATGCCTATCCTGGAATTGGAAAATAAATTAGCAAGGAAAGTTACGGAACGTGGATACGGTTTTATGGAATCGTCAGCCGCGCTGGATATGAGTGCAAAAAGCTTTGAAGAAGCGTTGGAAAAGATAATAAAGCTTGCAGAGCTCGAAGAAGCAGTGAGGAATCTTGCTGTTGAAGTAGAGAAGACAAAAAGGCGCGTTAATGCACTTGAATATATAATGATTCCGAGATTGAAAACGACACGGAAATACATACGGATGAGATTGGAGGAGATGGAACGCGAGAATTTCACAAGATTAAAGAAGATAAAAGCGATGTTGGAAAGAAAGAAAAGTCCTTTGTAAGGGGCTTATGAGTGAATTCCTTCGCATTTGTGCCTATATACGGAGCCACTGCATGCCCCCTGCCGAACAATAAATACTTATAGATAACCAACCCTTCCAATCCCACAGGACCTCTTGCATGTACCTTATACGTGCTTATACCCACTTCTGCGCCCTTGCCATACCTGAATCCGTCGCTGAACCGTGTGGAAGCGTTATGCATTACCGATGATGAATCAACAAACTGCATGAACCTAAGCGCTGTTCTTTTATTCTCCGTGACGATTGCATCTGTATGCCCTGACCCGTAATGATTGATGTGCTCGATTGCCTCATCCACACCATCAACCACTTTGATAGAGATGATCAAATCATTATACTCGGTATGCCAGTCCGCTTCTGATGCGTGCTTTATCTGTTCCACCGTATTGAATTTATCCAAAAAAGCCAGCGTTTTGGGGCAGCCCCTGACCTCAACACCCGCTTTCTGATACCGAGCAACCATCCGTGGTAGAAATTCGCTGGCAATTTCTGAATCCACAAGTAGGGTCTCCGCAGCATTGCACACCGCAGGGTATTGAACCTTAGCATCATAGCATATATCCTCTGCCATACTCAGGTCGGCATCCCGGTCAACATAAACGTGGCATACACCCTCAGAATGTCCTAAAACCATGATGCTGGTGTTATTTTGGATATACCGCACAAATTGTTCACTACCACGAGGCACTAAGAGGTCTATATATTCATTCAACTTCAACATCTCATTTACATCCTCTCTCGTTTCAAGTAATTGAATCCAGCCTGCGGGCATTCCTGCGGATACTGATGCCTCTGTGACCACATCAAATAGAACGGCATTCGAATTACGTGCCTCTGAGCCTCCTTTCAGCATTACTGCATTGCCGGTCTTCAGGCAGAGCGAAGAAATCTGAACCAGGACATCCGGTCTTGATTCGAATATCGCACCGATAACACCGATAGGGCACGAGACCTGAAAAAGCTCCAGGTCTTTATCTAACTCGATTGCAGACAGTGTTTTACCAACCGGGTCTTCTAATTTCGCTACATCGCGTACACTTTTTATTATCTCGTCTATCTTCGATTTATCCAATTTTAACCGCTCGAGAAGCGATTTGGACAGTTTCCCTTCCTTTGTTAAGCCGGATGCAACTTCGACATCCTTTTCATTCGCCGCAAGTATTCGTTCCCGGTTCTTATCAATCGAATCTGCAATTCTAAGCAAGGCTTTGTCCTTCTCATCGGTAGTAGCAGTAGCCAATTTAAGTGCTGCATCTTTCGCTGTCTTCGCCTTTTGTATTATGCTTGCGCTTATCTCGTCTGTGTCATGTGCCATCTTTCTCATCCTCCAGATACAATCCTGATGACCTTTATATCCATTTCTCCTTTATTAATATTAATATCAACTTTTTCATCCTCGGGAACTGGCTTACCCTCGCGAAGTACAACAACCTCTACGGGGTTTATATCCAGTTTTTCTAATACGTTTTCGTATGTATCATCTCGCAGGACTTCTACTTTCTTCTCTTCTTCTTTATCTGCAACAATTTTCACTTTTATTTCCATATTTTT
>JAODGF010000009.1:1395-3060 GCA_025464645.1 Methanosarcinales archaeon | reverse complement strand
GTCTGTCCTAACCCCCACTCACCCATGAAAGAATAATTATTTCATCGTTTCCATGTACCTCTGTTTTTATATCTTGCACGTTTTTGATGTTCGCCCCGTTGAGGTAAACGTTAAAAGAGCGTCTTATCTCACTACCGTCCATTATCTTCTCTCTGAATTCTTCTCCATATTCTTCTACCAATCTCTCTAACACTTCTCCTATAGTTGTAGAACCGTCGAAATCCAGCTCCATCTCTCTCGTTCTCGTCAAACCATGTAAAACCCGAGGGAATTTTACTTTTACAGGTCCCGAACCCGAGCCCCTTTCTTCTTTAGCCACGTATTTCTTTGCCTCCGAGATACCGACCAAACTATGTCTGAGTTTGAAGTCCCACTCTTCTTTCTTCCAATCTCCCACCACGCTTTCACGAGGTCTAATGCGACTGAGCCATGATAATCGTTCCTCAGCCTGGTCTTTCATCTCCCTCCGCTGGACTTTTAAGTTGGGATAAACCGTTATCCAGGTCTTTTGTGGTGGTGGCGTGGGATATTCTCGATAACAACTCCGACTGATTATAGCATTGGGAAGATATTTCGATGCGACTTCGTAAGCTCGCTCCATTTCTTCCAGCGTTGGACGCCTCGCTACCTTTTCGTATGCAAATATATGTGCGAAAGGGTTTATACGGTATTTTATATCTCTGTTCAACGAAGCGAGGAACTTCGCTATCTCCGCTATCTCCGCTTCATCAACAATCCCGGGCATGTAAATCGTTTGAACAAGCAGTTCTATCCCGGAATCGTTCAACTTCTCGATTGCACTCAACACCGGTTTGTTAGATTTACCAGTGTACCACCTGTGGATGTCTTCGGAAAAACCCTTCAAATCAACATGCGCCTCGGTCAAGCCCGATTCTTCCAGCTCACGGACATAATCATTATCCATCCCTAACGCATAACCGTTTGTCATCAACACGATTTTTTCAAATCCTTTCTCTCTTAATCCATTGAGCAAACGCAATAGATACGCCTTATCGAGGGTAGGCTCACCTCCAGTAATCATCGCCTCCGAGGGAACCTTCGCATAGTAGTTCAGACACGCTTTCTCCATTCTCTCGAGGGTTTCCTCCGCGGTGAGCGGTATTCCTTCTTCATCTCGTGCAGGTCTGAAACAGCCTTTACAGCAGAAGTTGCAGCCTGTGAGCATGAACCATACCCTTGGTTCTATCTCAGAAAGCGTGAAATATTGTAAGCCTCTTTTACCCATTTTTATATCACACTATATATATAACAATTGTTATAATAATAAAAGATAGTGAGATGAAAAATGAATAATAATAAAATATTCCCGGTATTGGTAGCGGCGATAGTGATGCTTTCGGCTTTCGCAGGTGCAGGTGTGCAAAGCGCTTTTGCCTTCAGTCCCGCAGACGTGGATAATACGATAAAAATTGTTTCCCTGGGCACAGATAAGGACGTATATCATTTGGGTGATAATATGGAGATTGTTTTATCGGTGTATTCGCCAGAGAACGTAAGCAACGTTCTCATCAATGTTTCGGGCTTGAAGGGCAGACGTGGAAGCAATCTTGTCTCTCTATCGAGGGATGCGCAGTTATCAACAGGGGTGAACAAGGTGGTTTTCCCGTACAAGATACCTTCTTGCGGGTGCGCAGTGAGTTATGG
>JAODGF010000009.1:0-1307 GCA_025464645.1 Methanosarcinales archaeon | reverse complement strand
GATACGGAAGATGTGATTCTACTGGATGTGAGAACAGAGGATGAGTATAACGCAGCGCATATAGAGGGTGCAATATTGATTCCATTGTCTGAATTATGTAATAGAACGGAAGAGTTAAATAAGAGCAAGAAAATCGTTGTTTATTGCCGCAGTGGTCACCGGAGTGCAACAGCCAGCGGTATTCTTGTAGAGCATGGATTCAAAAGGGTTTACAATGTGCTCGGCGGAATAAACGAATGGGAAGAAAGAGGATATCCTGTTGTCAACACAACAACTTCAAGCCCCGAACAGCCCGGATTTGGAGTAGCTCTTTCAATTGCAGGATTGCTTGCCGTTGCCTATTGGATAAAGCGAAAAGTGTAAATATAAAAAATATGCTACTGCGCATGGGATTTTTAATGAGGCGGTTATCCAACACTTATATATAACAATTGTTATATGTAATACTGGTGATAAAATGCAGAAAAAAGTAAAAGAGGTAATAGAAAAAGAGGTGAGACCGCTTTTAGCGATGGACGGCGGCAGTATAGACCTGCTGAGCGTGGAGAATGGCGTGGTGAAGGTGAGGTTGAGCGGCGCATGCGCGGGATGTCCGATGAGCCAATACACACTGGCGAACTTCGTTGAAGCGACGCTGAAGGAGAAAGTCCCGGAGATAAAGGAAGTAATCATGGTAGATGACATCAGGGACAGGTTTAGAAGAGGTGAGATTTGCTATTAGATCAAGGAGGTGAGAAAAAATGGTTAAATGCGAGATGTGTGGAAAAGAAACGGATGATCCAAGGGATTTTGGCGTGAAAAAGCTGTGTGAAGATTGCTATGAGGAGATGATAAGAGATTACTATGGCGGATGCGGGTGTAGATGTGGCTGTGGATGGCGATGAGCGGGGTTTGAAGAGATACGAGCGTCAAATAAAGATATTTGGAGAGGAAGGACAGGGAAGGCTCAGAAGAGCGAAGGTCACAATCGCTGGCGCCGGCGGACTCGGTTCTGTCTCCGCAGCTTACCTAACGGTTGCGGGCGTTGGAAGGATAAGGGTCGTTGACCACGATATAGTAGAGTTGAGCAATCTGAACCGTCAGATATTGCATTGGGAAAAGGATATAGGGCGTGAGAAAGCGGAATCGTTTGAAGAAAAGCTGTCGCAGATGAACCCAGAGGTGGAAGTGGCGGTGATGAGTCAGCGAATAAGTGAAGATAATGTTGCTGATGTTGTCAAGGGTTCTGATTTGATCGTTGATGCGATGGACAACTTTCAAACGAGATACTTGCTGAACCGGGCTGCGTTGGAGAAGAAAATACCTCT
>JAODGF010000074.1 GCA_025464645.1 Methanosarcinales archaeon | reverse complement strand
CGTGTTTCTTTCAATTTTTCCTCGCTCTTTCTTACATCCTCTACTCTTCTTTTCTCCTCCTGCAACAGAGATTTAGCGTGTTCCCTGCTCACAAATCCGACAAAATAAGCGACAGCAAGAAAAACAAATGCTCTTTGTACAGCCTCCAGAACTGCGATACTAAAGCCGAAGTCCGGGTAGGTGAAAGTCGTGAGAACATGAACCGCACCGAGGAATATTGCAACACAAAGAGCCCTGATATGATACCATACCCCAGCCAGAATAATGGGAATATAGAAAAAATGTGTGTACACAATTTCTTTACCTATGATGAAAGTGACATAAACATCTAAAAAGACACAAGCTAAGATTGCGATAAGCAGAATAAGAGATTTCATCTTCTCACGCGGTATGCCAGCAAAGAGGTGTCTGTTTTGCATCACAACCTTATTATGCGTTAATCTGTGTCTATATTTTCTTGATAGAATCAAGCAGCTCTCTCACGGTAAACGGCTTTCCAATGAAATCTACAACCTGTTTCAAAGCAAGCAAATCCTCTTCCTCTGCTTCCAGCACATGAACCGCAGTTAGAAAAATAATTTTTATCCCCGCGTATCTACTGTCTTTCTCTATCTCCCTCAATATTTCCTTGGAAGTCAAGCCGGGCATCATTATATCCAGCAGAAGAACATCAGGGATTTCTTCCTTTAATTTCTCCAGGCACTCTTGCCCATCCTTTGCTCTGATTGTTCTATAATTATTGGCTTCCAGAATTTGCCCAACTGAGAGCAAAACGTCGGGTTCGTCATCCACAATCATAATCGTTTTTTTTTCACCCATTATTTTTTATTTTTGTATCTTTTCCATTTAAACTTTATATTATTTTTGTACACTTACGACCGATATAAAATTTCTTAAAGCGGTATATACTTCCCTGGTCCTTCTGCGGGTTTTATAAATACGTAAGCACGAGGACGATTAAGAGCATTTCTTATAACATTCAGCAGTTCTATATCGTCCCAGGGCTTCTCAATGTAATAATCTATTTTAGCTTTATTGATCGCGTCAATTGCTGCGTTGAGATCGGTGTAGCCGGTTATAAGCATTCTTACACTCTGCGGTGATATTTCCCGCACTTTATTGAAGAGTTCTACACCCGTCATCTCCGGCATCCTTTGATCTGATAAAATCAAATCCACCCTTTCGCTCTTTACTATTTTCAACGCATCCTTCGCACTGTCAACCGTCAGCACCTTATACTTAAAAAGCGGTTCCCTTCTTAATATTCTCTTTATCGCTTCGAGGATTCCACGCTCGTCATCCACCACCAGTATGGTGTACTCAGTCGAACTTATCTCCGGTTCGGTCATATTCTTGAAACGTTTAATATTTGAAAACAACCAATTGCTTTTTCAATCGCATCAATCATCCTTCTTATGGTAAACGGCTTTTCTATAAAATCAACAACTTGTTTAAACGCGAGCAAACCCCTTTCCTCAGCTTCTGGCATATGAATTGCCGTAATGAATATAATTTTCACACCTGACAACCTGCTGTCCTTTTCTATTGCCTTTAATATCTCCTTTGTTGTCATCCCAGGCATCATTATATCCAGCAGGATAATATCGGGGATTTCTTCCCTTAGTTTGTCCAGGCACTCTTGCCCATCTTTTGCTTCAATGGTTTTATAGCCGTTCGTAACTAATATTTGCGCAATGGTCTCCAATACATCCGGCTCATCATCAACAATCATCACCGTCTTCGTTTTGACCTTTGTCATTTATCCATTATTATGCACTTCACACTATATAAAAACATATGTTGATAGCGCATTGACTGTTTTTTTATTCTGCAACCGCAGCAGCTACAAATTGAAGTGGTCCTTTTTTACCTATTATCAGGGAAGCCGATAATCGGAGTTTGAATTCGGAACTGTCCTTTCTCATACCTATTAACTCCCCCGCCCAATCCCCTTTCTTCTGCACTGCAATTAGAATATCCTCAGCACCTGTTTCCTCCTTTTGTCGCCAGAATTCTGTGCAAGATCGTCCTAAAACTTCATTCTCCCTCTCATAACCCCACATCTTCAGGAACGCCGGATTCACATATGTTAGTTTGCCTACCGTGTCAGCCATAAAAACCGAATTAATAGATATTTCAACCGCATTTGCCTTTACTCTCAACTCCTCTTCAACTTTTATCTTTGCAATACCTCCTGCGATCCCTTCTGATATCCCCCTAAGTAAACTTCTATCCTCTTCTGATAGAACCCTTCCACGCTTGGTAAGAATTAATAGTGCGCCATGAGGTTCCCCCTTTGTGCGTAGGGGGATCGCATATATTTCTTGTAGATCATATTCAGCGGCTAACTCAAAGGCATAATTATAGTAGAAAAGCTCATCCCTCCCTTTCTTCTTCCCTTTAACAAAGAAAATGGGTTCTTTACTGATGATAGCTGCTCTCGCAATGCCTCTTTTCCATTCATCAACCGTATTTCTTTTTCCCCGATCCTCCATGCGTGGATAGCCTACCTGTGCAGAACTGGAAAGCAGGTTGTTTTCGTGATTGTAAATCAGTATATCCCCCATATCGTAACCAATTACATCGGACAGATTCTCGAGAATGGTAGAGCATAGTTGATCAATTGTATATGAACGATTAACCGCCTCTCCAAGCAATCTATGCAGTTCAGAAAGATTTTTAATACGCTCTTCTCTTCCAACTTTTTCTGAAATATCACGAATAATAGCAATAATGGAGAAGGAACCGTCTGGATTCTCCACTTTCCTCGCTTTTATCTCCAGAATTCTCCCCTCTTTATCTTCCACCTGGCTCTCCGCCTCTTCCACGCTGCCTTCAATGATCCCTTTTATTTGGTTTTGATGAGCTTCAAAACCTTTCCCCTTACCTGCGCCAAAGATAGCCCGGTAATATTTCTGCCCAGCGCAGTCGCCGTAAAGAGCGAGCAAATACCTGTTCATGAACACGATATTGTAGTCAAAATCAAGAACCAGAACACCTTCCGGTATATCGGACAATATACGGGAGAAAATCTTCTCTGAATATGTCTGGTCTTCCTCGCGCAATCTAAAGATATGTTGCAGGGGGGCTTTGCTCACAAACCATACCTTTGCTCTCCCTATCCGTTTGTAAGAGATACGCCCTTCAGCGCGCAGGCGATTTAAGTATTTAGATAGCGTATGTCTCTCTAAGTGGGTTATTTTTGAAAGTTCGTCAATAGTTGCTCCTGTTTCACCCATGCTTGGTATAGCATTAATTATTCTACCGAAGGCTTCCTCTTCCGAATCCATTTTTTTGTGAGTAAAGATTTGTATGAGGGGTATATAAAGGTTGCGGTTTGTGGTTACCTATTTGGGTAACGAAAGGAAAAAAACCGAAAAGCTTTTATAGTGTTCACCATATATGGTAACCATATATAGAAACTATTAAAGGTTTCAATATGTGGGGGTTGATGGAAAAAAATGAGGAATGGGACGAGCCCAAGAAGCAGATGGGAGATTATTTTGGACCTACTGGAGGTCACATCTGGAGAGGGAAGTAGAGCAAAAAAGACGCGCATCATGCAAAAGGCATATTTGGATTGGAGAAACTTTCAAAGGCATTTTAGCTATCTCTTGAATCATGGCTTTATAGAGAAAATTGAGGACCCGGTTGGAGGGACGTGCTACAAAGTTACCGAGAGCGGTGAATATTTAATGAAGAGATTAAAGGAAGTGGAAGCTCTATTACGATGAACCAAAAGCAGAAAGGAAGTATTCAGTCGCTAAAAGATTTGGGCATCGCATTAGGGACATTCGGTGTTGCTTTAGTTGTAATAACCTTGATAACAACGCCAGTGTTTACTTCAGCGTTCCCTACCGCCGTAGCGAGTGGCGTCATGGGAAATGATTGCTGCTGCGGCTCAAGCAGGGGTATAGTGAATATTTTCACAGGAGATGTTTGTTGCGAGGAAATAGAACTGTTGCCGGCAGGGAGTTCGATATGGTTATGTCAGTATATCGTATATTACGAGTCCGATGCAATAATCCGGATAAATCTTAACAGCAAAGAGAGTTGGACAGAGTACGAGGATTTAATAGTTAATCTTACGGGGTTAAAAAGCAAAGAAGAATGGGAAACATTTTGTGCGGATATGATTAGCAGAGACCCATGTGTCAAAGATTATCTCTTAGATCAGGGATTCTATGTAATCAGTTGCTTAGATTGTGAATGCTTCTGGTATTTAATTGATATGGCAGACAAGTGCGATTGCCCGGTAAGAATTGCCATGTACGATTGCTGTTGCACTCTCTGCCCGGTAATTCCAATTTTTATCTACTAAATACAGGGGGATTGTAAAAAGGGGAGAAAAAAGATGATTGTTGACCTCAGTTTCATTTCTATTCCTCTTGTTTGTTTACTTGTGATTTATGCAGTGATGTGGCCCTTCTATACGTTCGTAGCCGCACTATTCCCTACTCCAAGAGTCAAAGGAAGTGATTCAAGTCCTCTTATTAGTATAATTATTCCTGCGAATAACGAAGAAAAGGTGATCGGTCAGAGTATCAGGAATTTTGCGAGACAAACCTATAAAAAATTAGAGCTGATAATCGTTTGCCATAATTGTACAGACGATACCTATCCAATAGCCAAAAAAGTCGCGGAATCTATCTCTGAGATTAATGTTAAAGTAATTGACTTTAAAACGCGAGAGTCCGGGAAAGGACTTGCCTTGAACCAAGGGTTGAAAGAAGCGACTGGAGAGTTACTATCTTACTTTGACGCTGACGGGACAACGAACGATACGTTCTTTGAAAGAGTGCTTAAATACGTAGATTCTGGATACGATTGTGTTCAGTCAAAGATAGTAGCCAAGAATCCCAACGATAACTTTTGGACAAAAATACAGGGATACGAGATGCTCGTCTTTGCCATGGTCTTTTGTGAGGGTAGATACAAACTCGGTCTGAATTCTGGAATTGGTGGAACTGGTGTGGTTGTAAAGACGGGAATAATGAGGGCTATTGGCGGTTTTGGAAACTCTTTGGTTGACGATTTGGACATCTGTATGGAGTTGACAAAAAGAGGCTACCGGATAGCCTTTGCCCGAGATTGCGTTGTTTACGATGAAAAACCGCAAACCTGGAGTGGAGCATTTAAGCAAAGGACACGATGGTTTAAGGGGCATTTTGATGTCCTTTGTAGTAGATCCCGAGAAACACTAAAACGACCGCATGACCTGCTTTATCTGCTTTCCCCCACAGTAGTTATAGCGCTTTGGACAAGTCTTGCACTTGGTGTACTGTATATTATCCAGATACACATATTCAAGACAGTTTTCATTACCTATTACGGAATTACACTAAAGACACTGGCTATCTTAACAGTGCCTTATATAATTCAATTCTTCATTGGAGCGGCAAAAGAAGAGGGTAAGCTTAGAGCTCTTAAGAATACAGTTCTCTATGTATTTCCGCTATACTTATGGACATTTATCTGGTACCTGGTTATGTTCAAAGCAATAAGCGTTAAGTCTTGGGCAGCGACAAAAACATTGCATATAGGAAATGGAGGTGAGGAATGAATGCGCAGGAAGCGGATCGTTTTTCTGTGTCTTATTCTGTATCTCGTAACAGGATTTTTCTGGTGCAACCCGGGAATAATAAAAGAGATTTCGGGTAATAGCGTTTCAGGCGAGACACCAGAAATACTTGCAGATGAGAGCGGCGATATCTGGAATGGACATTACGCACTTGTAAGATTAGAAGATGTTAACCCTGCATCAGAGATTTCATCGCTTGAAGACTGCATAGAACTGCTTAAAAGCAAGAATATTCCTTTTTCTATTGCTCTAATCCCGATTTACAGGAATCCAGAAAAGAATGTAACAATATACCTTCATGAGAAACCAGAGCTTGTTCGTCTAATAAAAGATTCTGGAGCAACAATAGTTCTTCATGGATGCACGCACCAATACGATGGAGAAACGGCAGTTGACTTTGAATTCTGGGATGAAACTACAAATGCGCCACTTGAAATTAATAATACTGAGTATGCAATAGCAAAGATAGAACTCGCCCTGGAAGAATTAAAAAAGTGCGGTCTTTCAGCAGAAATATGGGAAACGCCTCACTACACATCTAATTACGAAGTAGCAGCAGTAGTTAGCAGGTATTTTTCAAAGATATATGAAGGATACGCTGGAAAATTAACGGTAAACGAATTCGGGCAAATAGTAGTGCCGACAAATCTTGATTATGTTAAAGGTGAGCATCCGGTTCAGAGTGTCTTTGAAATTTTGGCAAAAGCAGAGAATATTAGCAGCAGTGATGATGAAGACATCGTAGCCTCTTTCTTCTACCATCCCTTTCTTGGTACTGATTATTTAAGAATGTTGATTGGTGGACTAAAAAAACAAGGATACCAATTTGTTGGACCAGAAGAGTGCATCAGGGTCAAGGCTTATTTATAGCCAATTTTGAGATTTATCGAGTTTTATAGATTATAGAGACATTTTTTTTAAAAAAAAAAGCGCTTACAGAAAGGGAAAACCGCACATTGAAGGTTACCATTCTGGGTAGAAGTGTGTGAAAACCGAAAAGTTTATATGTATATAGTTTTGACATATGTTATTACAATATGTTCTATACAAATGGGGTAAGGGTTAAATGAAGAGATAGTAGAAATGGATACGATAAGAATAACAGAAGTGGTAAAGGAGTTGATGAAAATGCTTCAGAATGTGTCTGAGCTTAGAGAAGATTATGGTGGTAAAATAGTGGGAAGTGTGGAATCAGTAGTGAACGAGATGAAAGAACAATTAGGGTCATGGTTTATAGATGATTTTGAGATTTATCAGGCTTCATAGGTAACCCTTTTCTTTTAGAAAAGCGTTTGCGAGACCATCCCGGCGGGTAAATTTTTGTGAGAACCGATTCAAACCATGCAAATCTCATATTCCAGCTCGCCCAAGCCCAATTTGTGCGCTTCTCGCACCTGAACCGTAGGGTCGCTCTCGAACAGGTGTTTGCCGATCATATCTATGGAAGCCATATCTACGGCAACAATATCCTTAGAAGCTAAAACGCCTATATCAGGACACATATATTCTGGTTCAAATTCAGCGCAATCGCAAAACGGCGTGATATCAATAAGGAAATTAACAAAGATAAATTTATGATACGGCAGGTTTCTAAGGACGGCATGAGCGACTTCTGCAAGTCGCTTTTGTAAATTCGGGGACATATCCCTGGCTGATTTTAAAGCACCGGTCTCGCATACTGTTATGCAAGAACCACAACCAATACAGTTTTCACGGATTAGCTCATGGTCTTCACTAATCGCATCGTGTTTACACGCTTCTCTACACTTATCGCACTGGTTACATAAACCTGTATCGAGCACTGGCTGTGTCACTTCATGCTGATATATTTTTGTTCTTTTGGTCACGCAGCCCATCGCAACGTTTTTTATCGCGCCACCGAAAGAAGAAGCGCCATGACCCGTGGCATGCGAAATAACGAGCATCGCGTCACTGTCGTATATGCTCTTCGCTATTTCCACTTTTTCGGTCACTTGCACACCTTCGTCTTTTAGACCGTCGGCTATAATCACGGGACAGCCGAGATAAGAAGGAAGGAACCCATGCGCAAATGCTGTTCGGTAATAGTCCATCGCAGTATATCTTTCTGCCTTATATATGGTCGTGGTATCGGTAACGAAAGGGTCTCCACCGTGCTTCTTCACTACTGCCACTATTTTCTGCACATAAGCGGGTTTTACGAAGGTCTTGTTATTTCGCTCGCCCATGTGCATCTTCAGGGCAGTAACATCTTTCAAATCGCCAACTCCGACCTTTTCCAGCAATGTTTCAAGTTTTTCTACTGTGAGGGTACCTTCTTTCGCGTCTATGAAGTATACCTCGCTCATACTTACTTATCTTTTTTTAAACAGAATAACCTTTTCTTTTTTAGAAAAATATTAATTAAATTGAATAAGAATGAAATTCAAAACAGGTCTTTTTGATATGGATGGCACCTTAATTGACTCATCCGCAGCGATTTTGAGTTCGGTTAAAGAAGCAGCAAGAATAACGGGCTTGAGGATTCCAACAGATACGGAGATAAAGGAGATAATCCATTTGCCAAGTCAGCTCTCTTTCAGGCTTTTATATCCGGCTAAAGACCCGGCAGAGTTTGATTCGGTCTTTCTCGGGCTGATGAGGGGTGAATTCAACCCGCTGATAAAAGAAGTTCCGAAAGCGAGACTGACTCTTGAATCACTGAGAGAAAAAGGGATAAAAATAGGAATAGTGACTACAAAGGATAGAACATCAGCAGAGGAAACGATAACGAATTTTCGGTTCCCTTGTGATGTTCTGCTCACTGCTGGGGATACTGCTCGAACAAGACCAGACCCTGAACCCTTGCTTAAAGCGATAAAATTACTCAGTTCCACAGCGGATCAAACTTTCTATTGTGGCGATACACCGCAGGATATAGTTCAAGGAAGAAGGGCGGGGGTAACAACAGTTGGCTTAACTACCGGGTTGTACTCAAAGGATGAACTGGAGAAGGAAAAACCTGATTTCGTATTTGATAAAATTGAAGCAGTGTTGGGTATGGTATGATATAATATCAAATGTAAGAAGAAGGGATCAATAAAACTTTACGATTACAGGTCCTATATTTACTTAAGAGAGATGCAAGAACTAATAAAATACGGTAAAAAGATAGTTGAGGCGGGGCTTGCGCATTCGCATTTCGGGAATGTCAGCAAGCGCGTTGGGGATGAGATGCTTATCAGCACCACGGGAAGTATGCTGGACGAACTTGAAGGACAGATTGTTTCGGTTCCCATAGATCCGACATCGCCGGATGAGCTTGATGTAATTGCCTCGTCAGAAGTAAACGTCCATCGAGCGATTTACAAGGATACCTCTGCTCTCGCTATTTTACATGGGCACTCAAAATACGCGGTGGTGATGTCTATGCTGTACAAACCCGGCGAGCAGATAGTGCCTGAAGATTCAGAGAGCATCTATTTTCTGCATGAAATACCCGTGGTGACGGGTGGTATCGGCTCGGAGGAACTGGCAAGAAATGCAGCCCGCGCACTTCGTGATCACAAGGGGATTGTCGTTCATGGTCATGGCACGTTTGCTCGTGGCGCAACGGTAGATGAAGCTTTTGTTATTCTCAGCTCGATTGAACACGCATGCATGGTCAAGTATTTGGCTGATATGGCGAGGATGAATAGAAAAATAATAAACAAATGACTGACCTGTTAGAAGATATATTCGGGACTTTGTTCACTCCGGCTTCTACGTTCAGAAGAATGCTGGAAGAGCGAACATCGGTAATTAGCGCAGCTATCGTGGTTCTAATTGTATGTATTTGTAGTGGAGCAGGGAGTGTATTAACGCAAAGCGTGTTCGTATCCTTATTTACAGAGTTTTCGGGTTTTGAACCTGCCGGTATCGAAGAGATGGTATTTTCGCCAACTGTGTCCATTACCTTAAGCGTGATAGGCGGATTTATTAGCTGGGTCGTTATCGCCGGCATACTTCACGTAGTGGCAAAGGTTCTTGGAGGAAAAGGCGCTTTTACAGAAATGCTGGTTCTAATGGGTTTTGCTACGCTTCCAAGCATATTTCAAGCTCCGATTGGCTTAATCACCATTCTTTCTGGCGGTTTAACCGGCGCATTCGTAGCCATAGGTTTGGGAGGCATCCTATCAATCTGGGTCCTAATACTCGATGTTCTCGCAATTAAAGAAGCACATAAAATCTCAACAGGTAGGGCAATTGCAACTCTCGTTCTACCATTTGCCGTTCTTATAGTGCTGGTGTTTATACTCGTGATAAGTATCTTTTTGATTCCAATGCCATAATTAAATAAGAAAAGTGACAAAGTAAAATGGAAAGCATTAAAGCGGTAATGGAAAACAAAAGAAAGGTAATTGCATTGCTCATATTAGGTTTTTGTTTGATTTCTATGGTACTCGGAATAGCCATCATCGCTAAAGGTCCTTTTGATGTAGGTATAGGCGGTGATAAAATAGCAATAATCAACATTGAAGGTGCAATTGTAGGTGGGAAAAGTGGATTCGGGATATTTGGACCCGAATCAGATGCCGATGATATTGCAAGGCAGATAAAGCGTGCAGGCGAAGACCCTTCTATAAAGGCAATCATACTCAGGATAAACAGTCCCGGGGGAAGCGCTGCGGCATCTCAGGAATTACACGCGGAGGTATGTAAGGCACGAGAAAATGGCAAGATCGTGGTGGCTTCGATGAGCGACACAGCCACTTCTGGGGGGTATTATGTTGCATGTGGAGCAGACAAAATAGTTGCGAATCCCGGCACCATAACAGGGAGCATTGGCGTAATCTTTTCTCAGTTGCAGTACTCTGAACTGCTTGAGCGGTATGGGATACGGGCTAATGTGATTAAGAGCGGTAAGTATAAAGATATAGGGTCGCCGTTTAGAAATATGACCGCAGAAGAGCGCCAGATACTTCAGGAAATGATTGATGACATTTATTCTCAGTTTGTTCAGGCAGTAGTAGAAGGCAGGCAGATGAACGAGAGCGAGGTCTTAAAGCTTGCCGATGGTAGAATCCTCACCGGCAGGCAGGCAAAAGAGAGGGGGTTGGTAGATGAGCTGGGTAATTTTCAGGATGCTGTTGACCTCGCAGCTAAATTGGCAGGAATCGAAGGCAAGCCAAGATTAGTGGTTGAATATGGAAGAAGATCATTCTTTGAACAGTTTTTTGGTGTGTTTGCCAGAGAACTTGGTCATGGAATCGCAGAAACGTTTTTGGAGACCGGAAAGCAGCCGGTAGGTTTGTATATTATTAATATTCTATCTATCACTCACCATTAGCACTCCGATCACTGTCTTTCCGTCTTTTATCTCTCCCCTTCTTATCCTCGTTAATAACTCATCCAACGGCACAAACCGTATCGGAAGTTCCGCATCAGAACCTTTCTTCAGCCCGCTTGCTTTGAAGATATGTATTATCTCGCTACTAAAACCAGGCGATGGATAAAACTCTACCAGTTTATCCAGGTTCGACGCTTGAAACCCGGTCTCTTCGATTAGTTCTCGCATGGCACACTCCTCGGGCGACTCCCCCTCTTCAAGTGTACCCGCGGGTATCTCTAACGTCTTACTTTCTACCGCTTTTCGATATTGCTCCACTAACAGCACCTCTTTGCCATCGTTCATCAAAGGAACAATAGCTGCCGCACCCGGATGCACGACAATTTCACGTTTCTTTGTCCTCCCATCCGGCACTGAAACGGTGTCAACCCTTAACTGAACTACTTTCCCTTTGTATATCTGCTCGCTTTTAATCGTCTTTTCTTCTTTCATATGCCTTTTCTATTTTACAAAAAGAAAACCCGTGCTTGCTAATAATTATTTATTTCTTTGAAAAAGCTATCTTTTTTATAGCAAGGTCTGTGATAAGATGGTGGACGTATCAAAATATAAGGAATTGTTCGTAAACGAGTCAAGGGAGCATCTACAAAGTATAAGTAGAAATCTGCTGACGTTGGAAAAAGAACCAGAGAACACAGAAGCATTAAATGAAACGTTCCGGGCTCTGCACACACTGAAAAGCATGGCTGCCACTATGGGTTATCCGGACATGGAAAACCTATCGCATGAGATGGAGAATGTGCTTGCCGTACTGAGGAAAGGGAGTAAGATGGAGGAAGGAACAATAGATGTTCTATTGGAATGCCTTAACGGGCTTGAAACGCTTGTCGAAGATGTCGCATCCGGGGAAACGGTCAGGCGTGATTTAACAGCACTGTATAAAAAACTGGATTATATTCTGCCGAAAAAAGGAGGTGTTGAAATATCTACCGTTAGCGCAGAACAGAAAAGAGAGAGGAAGGAAGCGGGTAGGATTAGGGTCGGTCCTGCAATAAGGGTGGGCATAGAAAAAATACAGGCATTGCAGAACCTTGCAGAGGAATTATCAATAGCAAGGATGGGGCTTCTCCAGATAGCATCAGAACATGCCATCCCTGAACTCAACGAGATAACGGCAACAACACACCGGATCACATCAGAACTACTGGACCGTGTAATGGAGATGCGCATGTTCCCGGTTGCATATATATTCGACAGGTTTCCAAGAACCGTGCGGGATTTAAGCAGGAAAACCGGGAAAGAAGTAGATTTTGAGATATCTGGTAAGGAGATAGAACTTGATCGTCTTGTGCTTGATGAGATAAATGATGCAGTAATGCATCTGCTTCGTAACGCGGTAGGTCATGGGATAGAAAAACCGGCTGATAGGAAAAAGGCAGGGAAAAAGGATACGGGAAAGGTTATATTGAGCGCGCGGAGGGAAGGCAACTACGCTGTCATTTCAGTCGAGGATGATGGCATTGGACTGGATATAGAAAAAATAAAAAAGGTAGCAGTAGAAAGGAAAATCATCACTGGTGAGGATGCATCAAGGATGAGTGACGGGGATGTTTATGAACTTTTGGGTGCGCCAGGGCTGAGTACAACAAAAAAAATCACCGACATTTCCGGCAGGGGTGTGGGTTTTGATGTCGTGAAATCAAAAATCAAATCACTGGGGGGAAGCGTCAGAATATCATCAGAAAAAGGCAAGGGTACAATCGTGGAATTGCGTCTGCCTCTGACTACCGCTATTATTCAATCTTTACTCGTTGGTGTGGAAGAGGAAAAATATGCCATACCATTAGATTCTGTCAGGGAAATAGTAGCGGTTAGTGAAGAGAATTTGAAAAGCGTTGAAGGAAAAGAAATATTTAGCTACCGGGAACAGTTTCTGCCGCTGCTGAGGCTAAAAGACATTTTTGACGTCCCGGGTGACAAAGATAAAGATAGGATAGGTCCCGTTGTGGTGGTAGAACAGGACGGAGAATTGTTTGGGATTATGGTTGGCACACTTATCGGTCAGCAGGAAACGGTAGTCAAGCCATTGAAAGGAATGCTCAAGGGCAGGAAAGAATTTGCAGGTGCAACAATACTCGGCGATGGCTCGGTTGCGTTCATCCTGGATGTAGGTGGGTTATTATTTAACCAATGCCAGCAGTAAAAGAAGTGATAAAACGTGTTCGAAAGATAGAAATAAAGACAAGAGGACCGGTAGAGGGGCTCCTGTCCGGTGAATATCACTCCATCTTCAAAGGACGGGGTATAGAATTCTCTGAAGTCCGGGGATATATACCGGGTGATGACGTAAGAGCTATTGACTGGAACGTAACCGCGAGATTCAACGCACCGTTTGTAAAGGAGTTTATTGAAGAGCGAGACCTGACATTATTTATTGTCTTTGACCGCTCTGCAAGCAACGAATTCGGATTTCAACGGAGCAAAAAGGACGTTGGATGTGACATCGCCGCTTCTTTGATGTTCGCCGCGTTGCGAAACAACGACAGAGTAGGTCTGTGTTTATTTACCGCCGGGGTGGAGAAGTTCATTCCGCCGGGAAAGGGCAAGAGGCATATACTTAAATTGTTGCGAGAACTACTCTATTACGAGCCGAAAAGCAAAACCACCAACATTCAATTCGCTCTCTCTTACCTGAATAACATCATCAAAAAGCGCAGTATCGTCTTTGTCATCTCTGATTTCATATCGTCTGATTTTGAACTTCCGCTAAAACAACTCAAGAACAAGCACGACATAATTCTTGTGGACATCGCCGATATGCGAGAAGCTCACATCCCGGATATAGGTTATGCCTTTTTGGAAGACGCTGAAACTGGTGACCAGTTGCTTGTGGACACGTCAGACCCAGAATTCAGGGAAAGATATATCGCACTGGTAAAGGATAAACGAGACGACTTTTTAGCACGGATGAGACGAATAGGGGTGGATATAATTCAAATAAATACGAGTGAGCCGTTTTACATACCGCTACAACGTTTTTTCAAGATGCGAGAAAGAAGAGTGATGAGGTGAGGAGTTGTCGGCGACAAGCTCATCCATCTAACAGGGCATCAAGAGGTACCGAATGCGACTGCACCCCTGCCACTTCGTATGCATCTGCGCCCATTGCCAGGGCGATAAGCTGAGCGTAATTTATCACAGGCAGTCCAATTTCCACACCGCTTTCTTTTTCAATGAGTTCCTGGTTTCTATCCAAGGTCATCTGACACCCCGGGCAAGCTACGAGAACAACATCAGCTCCAGCTTCTTTAGCAGAAAGAAGCTTTCTTTGCGTGATTTCCCTCGTAAGGTACCTTCGTTCTTCTTCTATTGTATGACCAAAGCCCATTCCACAGCATAAACTCTTTTCCCCATACTCAACAGGCTCTGCTCCAGTAACCGAAACAAGCTCATCCAATAAATTCGGTATCGCCAATTTTCTGAACATCTTCGTATAATGGCAACCATTGTGCGTAGCAACTCTTAGCCCGGCAAAGCTACGCTTTATTTCCTCTTTTATCCTGCCTCTTTGCGCCCATAGTATTTCAGAAACATGGGCTATATTGACCTCACCTTTGTATTTCATGTTCACTTTGCTCAATACTTCTTCATTTACCTGCCGCCCTATTCCACTCTTTAAAATACTCGCTGACTCCGTAAGCACACCGTAGCTTGTTTGACATACTGGTGCTACATTCGGATACCCTACTTCTTCTGCCAGCGCGAAATTCCTTGCATTTACTGCGAGCATTGTGGAAAACGGTATTTTATCACCGTAATAAGCAAATCCCGTACATGTTGAGTGCCGGGGGTCGTCCATATAATCAATGCCAAGCCGGTCAAAAATGTATCTTATACTCGTAGTAATACCCGGATAGTGTGCGTCACCGATACAACTATGGAACAAATAGATTTTATTCTCTGGAATCCTTTTCTTTACTTCCCCGATTTCTCCTTCCTTTTTGAATTTTTTATACTCCGTTCTATCTACAATTTCACGTATTACATCAAGCGATGGTTGAGGTATTTCTCGGTATAGCCCTTCGAGTCCAAGCTCAGACCGCGTCTCTTTCATATTTCTGTGTATCTTTTCCCACGAAGTGCCCCACTCGGGAAACTTATCCGGGGAATGAGTATCAAGTGTCACACATAAACCTTTCTCGTAAAGCGAATTGCAATGTATCTCTTCCTGGCATTTTAACTTCTCAATCTCGTTTTCCCTCAAAAACTTTACTATGTCCGCTACACAATTACCTTTTCTGCAAGCGTATTCACAGGCGTGGCAAGAAAAGCACTTTTCTAAGGGATAATCCACTATGTCTCTCCCTGAGATAAGACACTCTACTAATCTTCTCGGGTTGTATCTCTTATCTATTGAAGCAGCAGTACAAATCGCAGTGCACGCACCGCATTGAACGCAAGAATAGAAATTAGACATACGAGGGTCTGTAAGCAGCCAGCGTATCCTGAGTTTCTTCAGGTCTTCTATACAATCAAACATTTTTTTATACATAAATGCTCTTTTATGGCATTCAATATTTAAATTTTTCTATTTTAGTCTATTAAATTACCTCATTGTATAGGAAGCTACCAAAAAGTATAAATACGAAGACATCTTTTATACTAAAAGATATGAGCATCGTTGACGATATAGTAACTGAAATCTTCAGGCATAATAAAGAACTACCCGCATTACTGGCAAAAACAATCAAATATCGACTTGGTGTTAGCATAGGAGAATTCAGCGAAAAGTCCGGGATACCGGCAAGCACACTTTACAAAATCCTTTCCGGGGAGCGCGACCCGAACTTGCGCACCTTCAGAAGGATAATAAACACGATAAGTGAGATAGAAAGAGGGTATGCGAAAAAGAAGAAGAAATTTATCGCTATGATCTGCTCTCGAGGCTGTTTGGAGGTGCTGGAAAAAACTACAATAAACGCTGGAAAAGAGACCTTTGACATCAGAGAATATTCAGTGACCAGCATCGAAGAGGCAATAATAGGGGCGATAAAAGCGGAAAGGGATGGTGCATCCGCACTTGTGTGCGCACCTATTGTCAGTTCTACGGTTGAAAAGGTGGTTAATATTCCGGTGGCAACGATAAAGCCGAGTTCGAGTGTGGTAAGGGCTGTTGAACTGGCAGCGAAGAAAGCAAGTTAAATTAATCATTTCTTTAATTGAAATAGGGGGTAAGAGAAAGAGATGAAAAAAGAACTGATGGAGATACTCGCCTGCCCGGTGTGCAAGGGCGATTTGGAATTGAGTATAGAAGAAGAGGATGAAAAAGGAGAGGTAATAGTTGGAACTTTATATTGCGGGAAATGTGACCAGCGGTACCCCATAGAGGAAGGTATTCCAAATCTATTGCCGCCTGAGCTGAGACAGGAGTCTGAGTAAATTACCGTAGGCAATCAGGACAGGAAGATGAAATGGAAAGGATACAACAGAGGATATACCTGAGTAGAAAGAGTTTAAATTCGATAGAATTCGAACACGAGGTATTGAGTATCCCGCTGAGAGCAGGGGAGGAGACGAGCTTCGAGATGCTTATAATCAATCATGGAGAGCCAACGCATGTGCATTTCTCACTTGGCGAAGAGATAAAAGACAAGGTAATGATATTGCAGGATAAGGTGTATGTAATAGACGAAGAGAAGGTAGCAGCGATTGTTAAACTGCCAAAGAGCTATGCGGGTGGAGTAGCTGAGTTAGGCGCAGGGGGAATATTCATCAGTACCGGATATGGGGCGACAAAAAAGAGTTTTTCACTGGAAATAGTAGAGATAGAGGAAGAGGAAGAAAGAATAGCGGGAGAGAGGATAGAGGAGAGAATGGAAGAAAAGAAGATAGCAAAGAGAGAAGTTACAGTATCACCTGAGAGAATGGCTCTTTTAAGACGGATGGCAGTATCAACGATGGCAATGACTTTACTCTTGATTTTTCTCTTTTTTGTCTTCACATTTCCCGTACATTCTTTTATTTTTGCTTTAATTGCCTCGATGATCTTTATTTTTATCGTCATTTATAATTTGTAAAAGAACGCAGATGAAATATATAGTGGTAACCGGGGGCGTGATGAGCGGGCTTGGGAAAGGCATCACAATGGCTTCCATCGGTAGAATACTGAAGAATCACGGATACAAGATTGTGCCAATAAAAATTGACCCTTACATAAACATAGATGCTGGCACGATGAACCCTTACCAACATGGCGAAGTGTATGTTTTGGGGGATGGTGCTGAGGTTGACCTTGATTTAGGACATTACGAAAGGTTCATGGATGTAGATTTAGGAAGGGAGCATAATATAACCACTGGAATCGTTTATTCCGCAGTGATAGAGCGAGAAAGGAGAGGAGAATATCTGGGACAGACGGTGCAGATAATTCCGCATGTGACGAACGAGATAAAGGCGAGAATACGAGAAGTCGCGGAGAAGAGTGGTGCAGATGTGTGTTTGGTGGAGATAGGCGGTACGGTGGGCGATATAGAGAGCATGCCATTTTTAGAAGCGGTCAGGCAGATGAAGTTGGAAGAACGTGAGAATGACTTCCTTTTTGTTCATGTTACTTTAGTGCCTTTCACAACGCTACACGAGCAAAAAACGAAGCCTACACAGCACTCTGTGAAGGCGCTCCGTGAATTAGGACTTCAGCCAGATATAATCGTATGTCGAGGCAGGGAGGCGTTAAGAGAGGATGTAAAAGATAAAATAGCAATGTTCTGTAATGTGAGCCCAAAAGCCGTGATCAGTGCACGAGATACGGAAGACATATATGAGGTGCCACTATTGCTTGAGCGAGAAGGGATTTTCTTTTATATAATGGAAAAGCTGCAGTTAGAGCAGTCAAAGGAGGACCCTGCATGGGGAAGGATGGTAGCGAGGAGAAAATTGTCTGCCGAGGGTAAAAAAATAAGGATAGCAGTAGTGGGGAAATATGCAGAGTTAGAAGACTCATATTTAAGCATAAAAGAAGCGATAACGCATGCAGCTACGGAATTGGGCTGTAAAGTAGAGATGAAATGGATAGAAGCGGAGGACTTAGAGGAGGAAAGAGAAGTAGATTTTGATGACATTCGTGGCATTCTCGTTCCGGGAGGATTTGGTGTTCGCGGTGCGGAAGGGAAGATAAAGGCAATAGAATATGCACGTGAGAATAAGATTCCATTTCTTGGATTATGCTTTGGATTCCAATTAGCGGTGATAGAAGCAGCGAGGAACGTTGCAGGGTTAAAGGATGCCAACAGTTCAGAACTTTGTGACACGCCACATCCGGTAATAGACCTGTTGGAAGAGCAAAGAGAAGTGGTCAAAAAGGGTGGCACAATGCGGCTGGGAGATTATGAGGTGTTCATAAGAAGGGAAACGTTAGCAGAGAGGATATACCAGAAGAGAAAGATAGTAGAAAGGCACAGGCACCGGTATGAGGTAAATCCGGCGTATATAGAACAGATAGAAAGAGAAGGGGTGGTTTTCTCGGGGACAGACAGAAGTGGTACGAGAATGGAGATACTGGAGATTTCTCCGGATATACATCCTTTTTTCCTCGCTACGCAGTTTCATCCGGAATTCAAGTCGAGACCGAACAAACCGTCAGCACCGTTTAAGGCGTTTTTGGAGGCGTG
>JAODGF010000073.1 GCA_025464645.1 Methanosarcinales archaeon | reverse complement strand
ATGAAACACCCGTAGTAAGTGATGGATGGAGGAACAATGACAATCGTTATTGGGCAAGGTATCCCACTTGCTTTGATACCGATTCTGACTCTGACTGGAGGTTTGGATTGCAAACATTAGAAGAAGGGGTGATGAGGGGGGGAACAGTCATACACGTTCGCGATGGAGATACAATATACATTTCCCCTGTTGAAATGGCTGGTGTCCAAAGCGTACGTTTAGTCGGAATAGATGCGCCAGCATTAGGTACACCGGAAGGGAATAAATCCAAGGTATTTTTAGAAGGTCTATGCTTGGGAAAAGAAGTTGAGTTTGATGTAGATGATTGTAGACAATATGGCAAATACAATAGGATATTAGCGATGGTTTATGTTAATGGGACTAATTTGAACATAGAGATGCTAAGAAATGGCTCTGCAAGACCATTCATACTACCTCCCTCTGAATTTGTTCCTTATGCAAACTTCACATATTCTCCACTAAATCCGATTGTAAATCAGAGTATTACATTTAATGCCTCTGCATCCTGGACAATTGATCCAGACGCCGGTATAATATCGTATGAATGGAACTTTGGAGACGGAACAGAGGGAACTGGAAAGATAGTTAATCACACGTATCCCTCGCCAGGTAATTATGTAGTAAGTCTAAAGGTAACTGATAGTAATGGTGACGAGAGAAGAAGTAACATAAGAAATAAGACCATAACAGTAACAGAAAATCAACCACCAATTGCATCCTTCTCGTATTCACCAGAGAATCCAGTTGTAAACCAAACAATCACCTTTAACGCATCAAATTCAACCGACCCTGGTGGAGGAACCATTGAGAACTACGAATGGTCCTTTGGAGACGGAGAAAAGGCGGAAGGAGAAATTGTAACTCATTCTTACCCTTCTGCGGGAAACTACACCGTAAAACTAACGGTGACCGATAACGAAGGAGCAACGAACTCAACTGCTCGGGTAATCCATGTTGGAATTGCAGTTCAAACCACGGTCTCAATAAAGAACCCAACTGAAGCGTCAGAAGGAGAAATTTTCAACGCTACTGTAAACATAGACGATGTTACCGACCTCGCAATAGTTATGTTCAGGCTGAGCTACAATTCTTCGGTTATACGCTTAACAAACATTGAAGAAGGGCATGATATTTCAACTTCTGGTTGGTCTCATTGGAATAGCGTTGGATATACAGGCACTGGTACAGTGAAAGTTTTTGCTTGCTCTGACCCTTCTGGTTCGCCAATTAGCGGGTCCGCGGAATTGGTACGGCTTGAGTTTATAGTCATAGGCGAAGCAGGAGATAAAAGTGGTATAGACATTAAAGGAATCTTGGGTAATTCGGAGGTAGAGCCAATAGAAGCGATATGGATGGGGTCTGAAGTTTCAGTCAGTAAGCTCTAATAAAACGGTTGCTGCTTATTATCCGCTCGAGGTCATACACTTCCCTGAAGACGTCCTTCAATGATTCCCTCAGTAGTATGTCATCATAAAACTCATTTACCACTTCCGCCCTTCTTTTTATCTCCCCTGTGTCGAGCAAAGGGAACCGTAAATTCTTTTTCAGAAGTCTCGAACCCATCCCTGTAAGTGTTTTGTCCAACACGCTAACAAGCGTATCAGCAGAACCAGAACCAAAAATTATTTAAATCTTTCTATCTTATATCGTCCACATTGTGCTGAGCAAATTCAAAATTTTCACGGATAGGCTTTTAAGCCCTTTTGGAAGATTTTTCATAAAAGTGGGCTTCATGCCGAATGTTCTTACCACGCTATCTCTCATTTTCGCACTTATCTGCTCCTTTGCCTTTTATTTTAGCGATTATCTTTTCGCTGGTCTATTAATCATTGCGGTTGGCTTTTTCGACTTGCTTGATGGCATCACTGCGAGAGCAAATAGAATGGAAACGAGATTTGGGGGATTTTATGACGCTGTTAGTGATAGATACACAGAAATACTAATTCTTTTCTTCGCATCCTATTACATAAATGACTTTTTAATTGGCTTTATCGCAATTACGGGCTCTTTAACGGTTTCTTATGTTAGAGCAAGAGCAGAAAAGGAGGGCATGGCATGCAACATCGGATTTGCTGAAAGAGCAGAAAGACTGATGATTCTTGCTATATGCTCCTTCTTCAACCTCGTATTCTATGGTCTTTTAATAATCGCAATCCTTTCTCATTTAACAGCAATCCATAGATTTTTATATGTTTATAAGGAATATCATAATCCCAAATCCAAACAAGAGAGATTTTAGGAATGGTATCTGAAAGACTTAAGACCCTGTTTGAAAAGGTGAAAAGGGGACTGGGTGAACGGCTGAGTGAGCTAAAGCCTGAAGATGTCGCTAAGTTTGCGGCGAAAGAAGCTGCTGGCGCCATTCCGTTCGTAGGGCAAATTATAAAGGACGTTTTTGATGAGTTCTCGTCAGATGAAAAAGAAGAGCTTATAAAAGAGCTGAAAGAGTTGTCTGAAAGTCAATTAAATGAAATTAGCGAGAAGATAGGAGTTTCTGTTGAGGGTTTAAATAATATTCGAGAAATCACGCTTTATTCTTTTGGAGAACTTCGAAAAGACCACGAGGAGATTAAAAAATTAATACGGCAATTGATTATTGTTACCCAAACACCAGAGCCACCAGAAATAAGCATACCCACTATCCAATCGGTTTTGAGAAAAGGAGAAACAACGGAAGGCGATTTCTTCAAGAAAGAGCCAGAATGGATAGACTTTGAAGAGGGGTATATCGTAGAACGGAAAGAAGTGAAAGAAATTATAAATGCACTGGCGAATGACAATATCCAATTAGTGCTGGGCGAGCCCGCATCCGGGAAGTCTATTATTCTGAAAAATATCGGGTTCAAACTCGCTAAAGAAGGCAGAGATGTTTATATGGTGGAACTCAAAAATTCTTTAAAAGACAAAATCAAACGCTATTTTGAGGATATTTTAAAGATAAATGATGAAGAACCGGTCTTTATCGTGGATGATGCGCATCTATTCCCTATGGAATGCGAGGAGTTGGTCCGCGATTTTAAAAGCATGGGGTTGAAATCAAAACTCATAATCGGGTCGCGACCAACGAGTGAGATAAGAGGTGAGCATCCAAAAGAGGCTTCGGCATTTGAATATCTGAGTAAGACGGTAATACGTGCAGCAGACGTAACAGAGGAGATGATTAGAAGTTTTTTAGTGAACAAATATGGTTTTAGCGATGAAAGAATAGAGACAGTATCAGGAAACCTTGAGAGATACAAGAAAGACCTGTGGTTTTTATCATGGGCATTGAAAGCATATAATCCCGATAAGGATACGGTAGAAGAGGAAGAGTTTTATGAGAAGATAAAGGAATCAATTAAGCATATAAGTACAGGAAAAGACGAGCCAGAACTAAACGCAGAAGATGTTTTCCTCCCTCTGGCTGTATTTTACAGGTTTGAGATTCCGGTTGAAAGGCGATTCCTTGAAGACCAGCTCAGGATAGATAAGAATTTGATTGATAAACTTGTGAGCCTTTCGGAGATAATAGAGACGGAGGAGTATGGGAAGAGGGTGACGCTATCACTTCATCATTCATCCATTGCCGAACTGTATTTTGGAGCATACAATGCATATCCGTCTCTGGGAGATGAAGTCAGAAGGAGAATTCATATCAAGAAGGATGACTTAGAATATTCTCTCTTCTGCTTATATCTCAAATCATCTCCAACAAACACATTAGATGTGGTAATTCGCCTCGCAAGAGATTGGTTTAACGAAAAAAGAGGACGAACACTCCTCAACGAGCTGGTTGGCGATGGCACAATTATAGACATAATAAAAGAAAACACCGAAAGAGAAGAGGATATAAGTAA
>JAODGF010000072.1 GCA_025464645.1 Methanosarcinales archaeon | reverse complement strand
GGATAAGTTATTATAATAATTTAAATTTAAACTCTTCTTTACTTTTAAAGAATGTAATGTGGTCATCCCACAGGATTTTTATTCAGAAAAGCAATAACTCTACAAAAAATTTTGAGAGAGAAAAATGGTAGAAGAGATACTAAAAAGGAAACAGGCGACTATTGGGAAGTTAAAGGAACGAAGGAGCATAAAAGAAGCGATATTAGAGACGAAAAAAGTAGGAAAAAGGGCTGTAATTGCAGAAGTAAAGAGAAAAGGATTAAAAGAAGGAGAAGAAGCAGTAGAAATAGAAGCTGCGGAAGCGGCGAAAAAAATGGAAACAGGCGGTGCATGTGCAATATCAGTTTTAACCGACGAAGCTTTTTCTGGTAGTTTAAAAGATTTAAAAACCGTAAAACTCTCTGTTGACCTGCCAGTATTGAGAAAGGACTTCATTTTCGATGACTTCCAGGTGTACGAATCGTATGCCTATGGCGCAAATGCAATATTGCTAATAGCACGGTTTTTAAGTATCGAGAGATTGCAAGAGCTGGCAAATAAGGCTTCTTCGCTTGGTATGGAATCCCTTATCGAGATAGATAGCGAGTCGAAGGAGAAGATTTTGAATCAGGATGTTTTAGAAATCGCATCGTTAATAGGCATAAACAATCGAGACCTGAACACGTTTGAAGTAAATTTAGCCACTTTTGAGACGATTGCACCAGAAATCATGCCTGAACTGCCAAAAGGTATCCCTTTAGTGGCGATGAGTGGAATTGATAATAGAGAAGATGCGTCAAGGATGTTCGAGGCAGGTGCAGATGCTCTGCTTATAGGCACATCCATAATGAATGCAGAAGCGATAGCGCAGAAAGTAAGAGATTTGGTGAATATATGAGACGAAACAAGGTGTTAAAAATTTACAGGACTGTGGGGTCAAGCTATTTCAAAATTTTGAATTTAAGCTTAGTGCTTTTATTCATCTATGGATTCATGACCGGAGCCTGTGCCGGAGAACAGCAACAAGAACAAAAAGTCGCCGGGTTAACTGACCTCGATTTTAATGATGATGGGTATATTAATCAACTCGATTTAAACATATTGAAGTCGCACTTCAACGACAGATATAGCTGGTACGTTCCATGGGATCTGAACGCAGATTTTCGATGCGACTACAAGGATTTCTATTATTTCGCTGACCACGTTCCTTTAAATTATCGGTATCAGGTAGCGGTAAATATTTCGGTTTGGAATCTGACCAATTATACGATAGAGCGAGGCGAAGAACCCGCGGTTATTCTCGATGAGGTTATTTATCCCCTGAATTCAAATCGAACTGTTACGTGGATAGAGCATTACACGAGTCTTGAATCGCCCAAGAACGAGAACGCAGTTTGTGTTCATTACGCCCGTGACCTTTGCAGATTGGCATACAAAAGTTTAGGACCGAAGACAATAGCCTGGGGCTCTTCTGGCGTTCATGCATACGGAATAATATATACAGGAGGTAACTGGCGAGATTTGTCTAATTGGTTTATCATTGACCCGTTCTGGAAATTGTATGGCTTTGAGAATATCTCATCCGCAATGGGCTATCATAATACACATACAATAAAAATCCTGCTCGATGAAGGGCGTTATGGCTATTGGGCAATCCATCTGTCGGTAGATTATCAGAATAATTCGGTTTACGACCCTTATAAAGCGGAGTACAGGATGGGGCAATTCCGGGAAACATAATTATAAATAGCAAACACCACTCTCTTTATACAAGGTGATTGAAATGCTAAAAGTAAAGCCTTTAGCGTTTGACAGCTTTGGCGTGAGGTCTATGGCGACGTTCGTGGAGACTGATGACTTAAAAGTGCTAATAGACCCCGGCGTATCCTTAGCCCCGAGTAGATATAGTTTGCCACCACATCCAGTGGAAGAGCAAAGGATGAGCGAGACATGGGCTGATATAAAGGAACATGCAGCTCGAAGTGATGTTCTTGTGGTTACACATTACCACTACGACCATTACGACCCGGAAGAGCCGGAGATATATAAAGGGAAGATTGTTTACTTAAAGCATCCGAAGGAGAAGATAAACAAAAGCCAGGAGAAACGTGCTTCTTATTTCCTGGATAAGCTCACGGGGATACCGAAATCCATTGATATTGCGGATGCGAAGGAATTCGAGCATGGTTCCACGAGCATAAAATTCTCTCACCCGGTTTATCACGGCACAAACCCCAAGCTGGGTTATGTGGTAGAAGTGAGCATCGCATGTGGTGGTGAGAAACTGGTTTTTACAAGCGATGTTGAGGGTCCTTCCGTGGCTCAGCAGGTGGAATTCATTATTCAAGAGAATCCTGACCTCGTGATATTAGACGGACCGATGACTTATATGCTTGGCTTCCGGTATTCGAGGCAGAGCCTGGCGCTGTCCGTGGAGAATATGAAGCGGCTAATAAAAGAGACCGCGGTAAAAACGATCTTGCCGGAACATCATTTCATGCGCGACTTGAAATACAAGGAGCGAATCGCAGAGGTGTATGAAAGTGCTGTGGAGAAAGGTGTGAAGGTGATAACTGCGGCGGAGTATCTTGGACGTGAGGTGGAGATGCTGGAAGCGAGAAGAAAAGAGCTTTACGATTACAATCAATAAAGAGTGGAAAAATTCTTTGACTCTTTATTCCGCCCCTGTCATTGTAAAGTGATTGTGCCGTTGTTGTGCGTGCCAGAAATAGAGGGGGTATGGAATCTAAATTTTATCAATAAGCAGCCATTTCCATAGCGGGGTATAGCGTATTTTTTTGTTCCCGACCTTTTCCTCGTCTTCGTACTCCCCTGTGATTATAAGTAAATTATTACATTTTAGTTCCTTGCTTGCCTTTAGCAAAGCCCTTGTTTCTCTTTTTCTGGTTTCTACGCTGCTAATATCCCAGCAGACCTGAACCAGCTCTTTTATCTTCAAACCTTCTTTAATCACAAAATCCACTTCATTTTGCTGGTAGTCTTTCCAGTAGTAAATTTCTGTTAGGAGATCCCTGCTCTGTTTCCTTTTCAACTCGACCGCGACAATGTTCTCCGCAATTTTCCCGATATTCTCGCTAAATCTAAAGCCTACCGCATTGCTTAGCCCCACGTCCATGGAGTAAACCTTTCTTGGAGCTTTTTGCTGGTTTTTAACCGAGAAAGAGAACTTGCTGATAAAAAATATTAAAAAAGCATTTTTCAGATAAGATGAGAAGGACTCTATTGTATCTGCTGTTATATTCATAACCTTTTCCAGTGAGCTGAAAGTTACCGGACTTGAGATGTTTGTCAGATAGAATTTTGCCAGATATATTAATTCGTCTATCTTTCTTATGTTATACCTTCTGATCACATCTTTGTTTAAGATATCGTCAAAGTATGAGACCAAAATTTCTTTCTTCTTTTTTGATAGTACTACCTGTGGAAATCCGCCAAACTCAAAATACTCCCTCAGCAATCTTTTGATCTCGATTTTTTTGTGTATCATCTCCAGCTTATCTTTAATTTCAAGAGACTTGAACCTCAAAAATTCCTCGAAACATACTGGAAAGACAAACAGGTCCAGATGCCGCCCTGTTAACACTGTTGCCAGTTCTCCGCTCAATAACTGAGCATTAGAACCGGAAACAATTACTTTTGCCTTATCGAGTTCGTTAGTGGTTCTTACCCATCTCTCCCAATTGTCTATAAGATGAATCTCGTCCAGGAGAATACAGGGTTTGTGTTCCGGGTCCAAATACTGTAAATAGGTCTCAAAAATTTGATCAAGAAGATGAACAGAGCGATCTGTAAACCTGCTGTCCTCAAAATTTACTATTACAATTTCATTGGGGCTCATTCCGTTAGCAATTAAGTCTTTTGCTACTTGCCGCATTAAAAAAGATTTTCCGGCTCTTCTAATCCCCATTATAGCTAACACCATGTCTGTTTCAAGAAAAGCCTTTGCCCTTTCCAGATATTCTCTTCTTTCCACACCCGTATCTAATTTCCTCTTCCAGAAGTTCCAATCTTCCAAAATCTCCAGAATCTCTTCTTCTCTCATATTACCTACTTTAGTCGTAAAGATATTTAAATTTTATCGAATATAATCGGTAAAATGGAAAACCGAAAACTTTATAAGGTGACAAAACAGACATCTTGATGGTGATAAAAAATGCCAGAAACCATAGTACTTTGTAAGGAGGGGACGATAAACTCCTATTTGAGTGCGCTTATCGTCGCTACAAATATGAAGAAAGCAGGAGAGGATATAAGCGTGGTGTTCATGCAAGAGGGTTTGGCAGCGCTGGTGGATAAGAAGTTCAGATATGCTCCAGGGTTAGAAGGTTATGCGGAGGATATAAAGAAGAATGCAGCGGAGATGGGTGTTCCCTCAGACCCGTTTGAATTGATAAAAATGGCAAGCGGTGCAGGTGTGCCTCTATTTGCTTGCTACGCATGGATGAAACTATTGGGAGGGAAACCACCAAGGTTTGAAATCCCGGAAGGACTGCAGAAGCTGGAGTTAAAAGACCTGCTGGAAGAATTGGGCAAGGCAAAGAAGGTTATCACAATTTGATTTGATGATACAATGCGCTGAGGCGATAGTAGAGATAAAGGATGGCTTCGTGTATAAGAGGCGGGTAGAGAAGCGATACAGAATAAAGGAGATAGACGAGCGGATAAGGAGAGAAAGGACAAAAAGCGAAGCGAAGCTTATCTCAGAAGCAAGAAGAAAAGGGGTCCCTACTCCCATTATTTTTGATATTACCGATTACGAACTCGTAATGGAGAAGATAGAGGGTGACTTGGCGAGAGAGGTGATCAATGATGCGATAAGCGAGAGAATAGGCGAGCTTGTGGGCATCTTGCACAAAAATGGATTAATTCACGGCGATTTAACCACTTCCAATATTATTGTGGGCAGGGACAATATCATCTATTTCATAGATTTCGGTTTATCTTTTATCGAGTCGAGCACCGAAGCAAGGGGCGTGGATGTTCACGTCTTTTTACAAAGTCTTGGCGGCACGCATGAATCGTATGAACAGTTAAAAGAGTCGTTTATCAAGGGCTACCGGAAAACTTTTACGAATGCATCGCAAGTGTTGAAACGAGTAACGGAGATAGAACAGAGGGGGAGGTATGTAAGAAGAAAGTGAGTCAGAAATCAAACAAAGAAAGCTGCCTCTTTTGTCCTCTCCCGGTCTCTTCCTCTAATTCCTTTTCTTTCCCTTCTTCATTCCTTTCTGGCTTCAGCTCTATAACCCCATATTTACCTCCGCCACCCGGCTTCACTGATATTTCCCCTTCTCTAAACGCTTTTATCGCCTCTAACACATGAGCATCCAAATCAAAGGCATGAAAATCATCTATCGGAGCATCCACCAGCACGTTAACTTCGGTACCAAATTCAGCTAATAGCGATTCCCATACCTCATTTACAGCTTTTGAACTCGCTGACTTATGCAATGCCAATCCTATTATCTCAGCTAACGGAATCAAGTGCAAATAATGAGGTCTATGCTCTGGAGGGGGTGCATCACAATCCGCAAGCTCATTTACCCTGTCCCGCACGCCTTTCTTTATCATACCGCCGCATTCGCATCTCCATTTTCTTATAATCGCATCTCTGAGCGAATAATGCCGATAGCATCTGATGCACGCACTTTCGTTATACTTTCCCTCCTTTGGTGGCACACCCACGTTGAGCACGGGCTTTCTCCCTCTTTTTCGCTCTATCGCCGCTTTCAACTCTTCGAAACTCACTTCCTCCACTTGAAACCGGTTGAACTCCCGCGCCAGTCGAATGGGGAACGGCGAATGCGCATCCGAGTTGGTTAAAAACGTAAGCCCTCTCAACTCTTCTATTCTATCCGCGTATGAAGAATCCGCACTCAAGCCCAACTCTACAAACAGAACATATCCCACCATATCGCCGTAGCACTCACGCAGTGAATCATGATATGCGTATAAAGCAGTCCAGGGTGTGAACGCATGGCACGGACCTATAAGAGCTTCTGCATCCTTTGCATGTTCTGCTATTTCCGCGCCACTCAGCCTCAGCGAAGGTCTGCCATCGGAATCAATATCCTGCGAATACTTTCTAAATGACTCGTATAATTCCTCTGCCTTCGCAATGGATGGCACAATGAGTAAGTGATGTACTCTTCGCGCATCTTCCACTTCCACAGTGAGTACAAAATTAGTATTTGCATTCTCATCTTCGCTTTTAAAATAATAAATGCCGTTCCTTTCCTCCAGTTCCCTTATCCCACTCAACCATTTTGGATGTAAACAATCGCCAGTGCCAAGTAGCTGTATCCCTTTCCGCGTAGCTTCTTTCGCCAGCGTGGGCAAATCCATACGAGGCGAAGTAGCAGCCGAATAATGCGAATGGATATGTAAATCGGCGTTAATTATCATTTTGTATCTTTCCCGTTTTGGGATTTGGAAATTGGGATTTAGGATTTACACGCAGTAGCGGGGGATGGATTCGAACCATCGATCTCCGGGTTATGAGCCCGACGGGATCTCCTAACTACCCTACCCCGCTTAATAGCAGATATTATAAAGAGTTTATATAAAAATAAGTTATAGCACAGGAGTATTAGTAATGGTAAACATAACTGGAAAAGTACTGCGAATTCTACCTCTCAAAGCATTAAAAATCGCGGATGGAGACAAGAAAGTCGTTGACCTCATAATAGCAGATGAATTTGGATACAAGCGCGTATCCTTCTGGGATGAAAAAGCAGAACTTGTTCTTCGCGGCGAGATAAAAGCAGGTGATGTACTGAGAATAGAGAACGCGTATGTTTCTGAAGCCGGGAGTGGAGGGGAGAAAAGAGCCAGTGCCGGGAAATACACCGGAATAACTAAAATTTATGCTGATATAACTCCGTTACGTCATGCCGTCTCGCATAATCTTACCGTATTGGCAGTTGCAAGACCAGAGCGCGGGCAAGTCTGTATCGCGGGCATAGACGAGAACGGTGACTGGATAAGACCGCAAGGTGTTTATGAATCAGATGTCTTCGCTGCTGAACAACAAGAACAAAATTTCAAAAACCTTTGCATCTCAAAAATATACGTTGATGCGTGGCGGGGCAGGCGTCCAAGGAAGGAGGACAGGTTTTTTGTTTACGGCGAAGGCGTGGAAAGAGAGCTGAATGAAGGAGAGAAGAGGGAATTCTTAGAGAGAAATGTTGACACTTCTGTGGATGCGGTCTTTAAAAGTGGCAGGAGCCTGGGATTGATAAAGCCCCGCATTTTGCATGTGTACGAAGAGAAAGCGATAGCGAAAAAGGAAGGAAAGAGCCATGAGGAGTACATCCGTTTTAACTTCAAAGATTCCTCAGGCAGGATATACCGCAGGTGGTCATGCCGGTGCGATGCTTTCTACAAAACGTGGAATAAATTAAAAATGGAGCATCGTTGGACTTATGGGCTGAGAATGCTCAGGTATTTAAGGAAGAACGATGCTTATCTCGCGATCGGGCTTACTTATACGGATTACGGCGTTGATAGGCTGGAATACGGTGCGTATCCGATGATTGTGGGTGTGCATGTTGTGCCAAAATAAAGAAGATTTGATTACCTTCATTTCACTTATTTAAGTGATAGTTTCAACATTAAGTTTTAAATAGTAAAAAAGATAAATTCATAATTGGAGGGTAGTATTATGAAAGAGAATGTTAAAATAGAGTTCCCAAAAGAATTTGTGGATAAAGTGAATAAGGGGTGCGAAGAATTAAAAAAGATCATATCCAATGATCCAGAAGCACAGAGGCTAAAAGAGATTATCGAGTTTAATTTGGACAAAGTTGATCATACAACATACAAGAATTTAGGAGAGATAATATCGGGGATATATGGCGATGATGTCGTAACCACAATTTTAGTTCCGATGCAAAACTACGGTAATCCCCTTTTTATCAATGAGTTTGAGAGGATTATAAAGGACGAGAAAATAATTGAGTTAATTAAGAAATTTTATGCCATTTATGGATTAAAAATTAAAAAAGCCTTTGATATGGAAATTCATCCAGATCAGTGGTCGAATATAAATACAAAATATATCAAAACGGTTGATGGACCAATTACTTTACACCATCGGATTATAAAATATGACGGCTCGTCAGTATATTTTAACAGTGACGTAAATTCAACAATTATCCTAATAAATCACTTGCTAAGGCACATAAACAATATAGAAGACATAGAAGAGCTAAAAAGGATGAACCCTGAAGAGCTTGAAAAAATGGAAGAAGAAGCGAAAAAAATAAAGGAAAAGTTATCTATAAAAACAGAGGGATAACCATGAACGGTGAATTTGAATTGCATAGGAGACGGGGAGAGACGGGGATACCACAACAGCCATATTTGGCTGCTGGTATAATAGGTACTACAGCTATACCACTCGAAGATATTAGATCACGGATGACCCGTGGCACTTTGTCCATAGGCCCTCAACAAATATATGGCATTGGTAGAATTCCATTTCCTGCAGGTCATCATCTAGAAAAAGGTTTGGGCGAATTTAACGATTTTAGACATGAAATAACAACAAAATTGGAAAAAATCTTTGATAGATTAAGCGATCTTGAAAAGAAGATCGAGAGTTTTTCCACTATTCCAAAAGTAGTTGTGATCGAAGAGATAAGTAGAGAAGAGGCAAAAAAGAGAATTTCTGAATGTTTAAGTGAAATCGATGAGAAGATATATCCCAGTGAAATAGCCGAACGGCTTCATATCAATTACGATCTCTGCGTAGATGTCATAGAAGAGCTTTTGAAAGAGGGAAAAATAGAAATCGTGGAGGAGTAAATATGGGAAGAACTGGCGATCAACCTTTTGATGAATTGAAAGGTCCCCATGTTTTAGTAAAATTTGAGCTGGAAAAGGATAGAAAAGAAGCTGTAAGCAGCACCGGGAGGCACAGAGGTTTCAGATCGGTCTTTGAAGGGAACGTTGAGTGCACATTGGAATATGCAATTTATAAAACAGTGCACAAAATCTAAAGGTGGTTCTTTTGGGACGAATTTTTGACAAGATGGGTGATAAAATCATAGGGGATCGTATTGTCGCGACATATCAAGATTTTACGCCTAAATCAGGATATAGAGAAGCTGAAGATGGAAGCGGAAGGAAGGAGATGACATTAAAGAAATCAGTTAAATGTAGAGTAGAAAAAGCAATTAAGAAGAGATGATATTACCCTCAAAACTCTTCTCATTGGGATAATAGCTATGATATTTATGTCCCTTTTCTTATCTTGTCTTAAGTTTATTTGATTTAAAAGAGAGATAGATATGGAACTAAAACAAACTTCAGAGCTTGAAAAACAAATAGGTATATGGTTTTACTTTACGAGAACCGAAGGAATAGGAGGGGTGATAAAAACAAAACCCGCTGACTTCTACGTTCGTGAAATAACAAATAGAGAAGAAGAAAAAGAAGGAAAATATCTGATTGTCGAGTTGACAAAGGAAAACTGGGACACTCACAGCGTGATAAGGGAAATCTCTCGACGCTTGCGAGTTAGCCGGAATAGAATCGGATTCGCAGGTACCAAAGACAAATTCGCAGTTACCACGCAGAAGATAAGCATTTGGGGGACTGATATTGCAGAAAAGGAACTGGAACGGATAAGAATTGCAGATGTCGCGTTAAAACTAATAGGAAGGTCGAATAAAGCCGTTTCCCTGGGTGACCTTTATGGAAACGAGTTCGAGATTGTTATAAGGAATATAGAAGGCAGAAAAAAGGAGATAAAGCGAAATATCGAGGCGATAACGAGCGAAATAGAAAATGCTGGCGGAGTACCCAATTTCTTTGGTGTTCAGCGTTTTGGCATCCGCCGTCCGATAACGCATACGGTAGGAAAGCACTTGATAAAAGGTGAAATAAAAGAAGCAGTGATGTCTTACATTGCAGATATTTTTGCGGACGAAAGTGAAGATGCGAAACGAGCAAGGCTGCTGTGCAAGGAAGGAGGACTGAAAGAGCTGAAAGAGGGATTGAAAGCGATGCCCCCGTTCCTGCGATACGAGAAGGCGATGTTAAATGAACTGATAAAAAGTGAAAGTATAGACGAAGCAAATTTCATCTCTGCTTTTTCCGTGCTTCCAAAGAACTTGCAGAAACTTTTCGTTCATGCTTATCAATCTTACCTCTTTAATCTTGTTTTAAGTCACCGGATGAAGCAGAACCTGCCATTCAACGAGGCGCTGGTAGGCGATGTGGTCTGTTTTCGGAATAAGTTTGGACTTGCTGAAATACACAAGGATAGGGTGGAGAGAATCACAGAGAACAAAGTAGAAGGGATAAACCGGCTGATAAAGCGTGGTAGGGCTTTTGTCACCGCTCCCGTCTTTGGCTATGAGACTGAATTTGCAGAGGGAGTGGAAGGGGAGATAGAGAGGAAAGTTCTGGAGGACGAAGGCGTTGAATTAAATGATTTTTATATCGAAAAGATTCCAGAAATAAGTTCTAAGGGGACAAGAAGACCGATATTAGTGCCAGTACAGGTGAAGTTAAGTGATGAAGAAGTTGGTGATGACGATATGAACCCGGGTCGGAATAAAGTGAAATTAAAGTTCTTCTTGCCAAAAGGGTCGTATGCAACGGTTGTGTTGAGAGAATACATGAAAAAGAGCGGCTTAGAGGGTTAGAGGGTTAGAAATTTAGCGTTTGGTGGTTTAGAATTAAAAAGGTTTTTATTTGGATTTTGGATATACCAAATGGTTTTCCGACCCTAACCCTGCGTTATTGCCGTTATGATGATTTTTTCACGTAAAAATAATTGATATGACAGCTTCATTCGTGAAATAAAGGAAAAAAGTCCGATGAAGTTGAGAAAATCTGTGTTTTGCACTCACATCTTCAACCGTTTCCTTGACCGACAAGCATATTATATCCTTGTAATAGAAATTTCGCGCTTCCTCGGCATAATCTGGCGTAGGATTTCCTTCAACTGGACATCGTTTATCACACTTTTTATCCGTCCACTTTGCGCTAATGCTATTAGCTGATTCTCCAACTGTTCTGCAAATTCAGGCTTTGCCATTCTTATATTATTTAGCCTCTCCCTTGCTTCTGATGTAAGAATCTGCCTGATAATATTCCTCTTCGCCTCTTCTATCTCTTTCCTTCTCCCTTCCTCTTCCGCAGCCCCTGCCTGTGCTTGCAACATCTGCTCATACTTTCTCTTTCTTATTTCCTCTAATTCTTCTTCGCTTGCCATCTTTAACACCTATCTTTCTTTTTACTCACCTTCATTTTGTTTTGCGTTTTGTGAACTCTTTATTTCATGCGCGATGTCATCAAGGAAAGATTGCCCTTTCGGCGATATTATTCGCCCCTTTTTCCCTTTTTCTGGTTTAATTACATACCCAGCCTGCTCTAATTGCAAAAGAACCGCTCTTATTATCTTCCCTGAAGCTTTCCTGAATCGCTCTGGCTTTGCTCCCCTTCTAACTCTGCCACCAAAATACGTGCGCAGCCGCGATACTCCTACCGGTCCATGCATGTATATTTGCCGTAGCACAGATGCACACCTCACCCACCACCAGTCTGTATCCTGCGGTGGTAATTCTTTGCTCGCTCCCTTTTTTACATCCATAGCCCACTTTGGCATCCGGATAGCCTTATTCTTCTTCAATTTCTCCGCTGTTAACTTCACCAGCTTACCTGGCGGTACATCGTATACAGTTGTCATTTTATTATCTCTATTCCCTTAAGGCATAAAAAACTTATGGAATAAAAATAATATAAAATCCGCAATGACAAATACTACCGAAACCCAAGTAAATCCCAATTTCCAAGCCATGAAAAGCAAAATCACAGATACAAATGGTGTGAAAATAGGTTTAGAATGCCATGCACAACTGCTTACGAAGTCGAAATTATTCTGCCCCTGCCCTACTGACTATCACAATTCCGAACCAAACACGCACGTGTGCGCAACGTGCCTGGGCTTACCAGGAGCTTTGCCTGTGGTGAACGAGCAAGCGATTAGATATGGTATAAAAGTGGCACTTGCATTGGGCTGTGAAGTGCAACCCGAAATAATCTTCTACCGGAAGAATTATTATTATCCCGATCTTCCAAAGGGTTTCCAGATTACGCAATATGATTTCCCCATTGCATTGAATGGGCTCGTGAGAATAGAAAGTGCAGGTGGTAAAGAGAGAGAGATAAGAATAAGAAGGGTGCACATGGAGGAAGACCCTGGTAGGTTGGTGTACAAGGGGACGATAGATACTGCGAAATATTCTCTGGTTGATTATAACAGGTCGGGAATACCGTTAGTGGAGATAGTGACCGAGCCTGACTTGAGGTCGCCAAAAGAGGCACGTGTATTTTTAGGTAAGTTGAGGAGCATATTGGAATATTTGGGCGTATTTGAGGGCGACCTGGAAGGTGCGATGCGAGTTGATGCGAATATATCTGTGGGAGGAGGAGAAAGGGCAGAAGTAAAGAACATTTCTTCTTATAAGGGCGTGGAGCGCGCTTTATCTTTCGAGATAACGAGGCAAAAGAATTTATTGCGCCGCGGTCTCGAAGTAAAGCAAGAGACGAGGCATTATGACGAAGTGCGTGGCATAACGCTTTCTATGCGGACGAAAGAGTTTGAGCATGATTACAGATACTTCCCAGAACCTGACCTTGTGCCTATTCGTATTTCTGACATGGTAGGGGAGATAAGGAAGGAGATACCAGAACTCCCGGACGAAAAGAAAAGGCGATTCATCGCACAGTATTCCATCACGATGGAGCATGCGAATGCGCTCACATTTGACATAAATATAGCGAATTTTTACGAAGAGGTAGCGTCAAAAACGGATGCAAGGTTGGGAGCTACATGGGTGGCAGATGTTTTAAAGGGTGAGCTAAATTATCGCGCTATTTCCATGCGTGAAGCATTAAAAAGGATTTCCGCAGATGATTTCGTTGCAATACTAAATCATTTGAAAAGAGGCGTGATTACCGAGCGAGGTGCGACGGAGATAATAAGGGAGATGCTCGACAGGGGAGGTAAGCCCGATGAGATAATAAAGAGGAAAGGATTGGCAAGTATAGGGTCATCAGAGATAGAAAAGGCAGTGTTGGCAGTAATAAAGGAGAATGAAGATGCAGTTGAAGATTATAAAGCAGGTAAAAGAGAGGCGTTGCATTTCCTCGTGGGGCAGGTGATGAAAAAAACGAAGGGAAAAGCGGAGCCAAAAGAAGTTCGCAGATTGTTGATGGAAAAGATAGAGAGTTGAATTTTATTTTTAGGAAAGTTTAAATATACTGCCTTACTTTTTTAATCCTTGTAGGTGGTAAAAATGGGAATGTATGCAGTTCAGTTGCCAAAGCGAGTTGTTTTTGGNNCTGAAGGAAGTTGCAGAAGTAGATATTTTAGATAAGATTGAGCCGGAACCGACTTTAGCGGCTGCAGAAACAGTTGCCGAGGCTGCAAGAGCAGCGAAGTGCGACCTGATTGTAGGTGTGGGGGGAGGAAGTGTGATGGACATGGCAAAAGTAGCATCTGCGGCAGCATCGAACCCGGAGCAAGGCGTGAGCGCTTTTTTGGGTGCGAACAAGATTGCGAATCCAAGCGTGCCGAAAATATTGGTCCCAACAACTGCGGGGACGGGTGCAGAAGCAACTCCATTCGCACTCGTGATTGTAGAAGAGAAGAAAAAGGCGATAGCAAGCCCATATAATCTCGCAGATGTTGTTTTGATTGACCCAACGTTCACCGCTACGATGCCGCCAAAGGTAACGGCTTCTACTGGCATGGATGCTTTGAGCCATGCAATTGAGGCGTTCTTATCCACAGGTTCAAACCCGCTGACCGATTCTTTTGCACTGGAAGCGATAAGGCTGATTGCGGATAATTTGGAAGAGGCTTTTTCGCATGGCGATAACCTCGATGCTCGTTTAAAAATGTCGTTAGCAGCACTGCTGGCTGGTATGGCATTTGGAAATGCGGGTGTTATAGCGGGTCATGCAGCAGCGCACACCTTCGGAGCAAAGTATAAAATCCCACACGGTGTATCGGCAGCGCTTGCCCTGCCTTATATGATGGAGTATAATGCCGTTGAAAATGGAGTCAAGGAAAAGTTGGCGAAGGTAGCACGAGAAATGGGGGAGGATATTTCGGGGATGACGGGGGAAGAAGCAGCATCGAAAGCGGTTGCATGTGTTAAGAAGATGCTTGAAAAGTTAGATTTGCCCACCCGGCTTGCTGATTTGGACGTGCCAAAAGATGATTTATCGGGGTTAGCTGATGCAATGTCAAAGGAAAAAGGGTACTTAGCACGTAACCCGCGTAAAATCGAGTATGAAGATGCGGTAAAAATGTTTGAGCGCATGTGGTCGGGTGAATAAATGTGAGTGACGTTAGAAATTCCTGACTCGGATAAAATTTTGGGGCGAAAAGGGGAGAAGGCGAAGAAGGTGATAATGCGGAAAGTATTGAGATTTTGTTCGTTGTTTTAAAATTATATGGAGATAGACACAGAGTTAATTTTTAGGTTGCTTCAAATCCGGATAAAATCTCGCGGCAGGTCTAGCCTTTGGGGCGACTTTCAGTCGTATAGGAGGTGAAATAAAAAATGAAAAAAGAAATCATAGCGACCTTAGTAGCTGTGGCAGTAATTGCATCGGTATCTTTGGGATTGTCTAATACGACAGAAACTGGCGTGGTTATATTAAACGATACGAGTTATATTTCTGCCTCGGGATACTTCCATGTAGTAGGTGAGGTCAAGAATAATCTTCCTGCGAATGTAAGGCATGTAAAGATTAACGCCGCTTTTTACGACGAGGATAGGAATATAATTGGGGCGGACTACACATACACGATGTTAGATTTCTTGAGACCCAGTCAGAAATCGCCTTTTGATTTAATATACACGGAGAAAATTGTACCCGCCAGCTATGAGTTATCGGTTACATGGGACGAAGCACCATTCGAGGGACTTGAAATAATTAGCCATAGTTCATACATCACTTCGTCTGGGTATCACAGGATCTTTGGTACTGTCAAGAACAATGGGTCAGAAGAAGCTGAATACGTAAAAGTAGTTTGCACCTACTACAATTCAAATGGAAATGTTATCGATGCCGAGTACACTTACACCGATCCTTCTGACATCGAAGTAAATGAAACAGCGATTTTCGAAATATCTTTACGGAGAAAGATAAGCCCAAGTAGCTACGAGCTCCAAGTTCAAGGACGTTAAAAGCTTTAAAATAGTTTTTTCCTATTTTCTTTTTTATTACCTTCATGGTGGGGAAATTCTCGATTACCTTACCGATGCTCTGATACTTAAACAAGCGTGCGAATGTTATCTTTCCCTTTCGGATGTAGCTGACCAGCTTCTTTGTGAGAACTGCCTTTATAACACAGCCCATGCTCTCTCAGGTTTTGAATAAGCCTGTTTTTGGTCAACTCCTTCCTTTCTCCTTCAGTGAGAAATACCCATTTACGCTCACCTCTGCACAAATCGAGGAGAACTTGCGCAGTAGCATGATGGGGGATGATTTCATCATCGGAGAAGTTACATGTAAGTCTTTTGAGGTGCTCGTAGATTTTTTCGTAGTCGCTCTTGTGCTGTTTCATGAGTTTCAGCTCTGCTTCCTCTGATTCGGTTTTTCCACAGTCTATGATTTTGCTTGAATGTTTAGTTTAAGGTTCTTACCTATTTTCCTTACCTAAAATCCGTATGCTTTTTTATACCAAAAAGAAAGAACTTTAATTAAAAAACGAAAAAATGAGCACTTTCAATACGGATTTTTAGGCGCAAGACTGATTAAATGTGGAAAAAGAGGGAGATAGGGATGGGCAAAACGGTAATATTTGAGGAAAGATATGGTGTAAATGTGAATGATTTTTCCACGACTGAGGAGATTGATGACGTGATAGAAAAACAAAAGGGTAGAAAACTAGAAATCGTTAAAATTGATGATCATGGTATCGTGCCGAGTAGAGGAAATGTATTCAAGATAAGAAAATATGATATAGATCGTATGTTTGAGGAAACAATATAACTTTAGATTGGTAGTAATAATTCTATGGATATAGACGAACTTTTTGGGTTCTACAAAGGTGAGTTTGTACCGGCATATTCAGATTTGGTTGGATATATTGGTGATAAGCCACAACAAGTGTTAATCGAACTCGAAAACGTACTATCACATCTATCTCAACTGTTTAATCCTGAAGTGACGCCCCAAAAGAAAAGTGAGAATCCGCAGAAAGCTTACGATCATTTATTTCGTGTTACATTAGATTGCTATAAACTACTTTGGATAAAGATGCACGATCAATTGAAGAGGATAGAAGATGATGATTCTGTGCGGAAACTGGGTCTTAATATATCAGAAGCGGAGTTTACTATGAAGTTTCAAAAAGTTAAAAAGTTAGCGCAAGAAGCCAGGGGTATAGAAATGGAATCTGTTGGATTATCTCCTACGGCGTCAATTGATAAGTATAAAGAAGTTGTCAAAAATAGCTATGAGTTATTAGATAAAAGAGATGATATTAAAATAAGCGAAATAAAATCCCTGAAAAGATTCATTTCGACTAAGGAATTTTTAGTAGGTATAGTTATAGGAGTACTTGGAGGTTTGATTTCTGGATACTTACTTTCGTTTATTTAAGCTAAACTCTTGATAGCCTTCTTCGAGTTCAAATGGAGCAGGTCAAGCCATCGAGCTTATTCCTATGGCAAAACGAAAAACTTATATAGTTCAAACTTATTTATTTTTTTAGAAAATGATAGAAAAAGAGATCAAAACACGTATTGTTAAAGGGAGGGTCATCCTCAAATTGAAAGAGGAACCCTCACGGGCAGTAACAACGTCGGTACCGACAGGACGCAAATCTAAAGTTGCAAACCTTGGAATCGCCTCCGTAGATAAGATACTGGCGGATTATGGGACCATGGGGATAACAAAGCTTCGAGGACCACCCACAGAGTCACTTCCAGACGGGATGCGGGTCCGCAGAGTTAGCGAACCGGAAACGACCCATGAAGCGTATGGATTTACGCGGACTTACATCGTGAAGGTCCCACCAGAAACTAACCTCGACTCAATGGTCAAGAAGTTGAAAGAGGACCCAAATGTAGAAAATGCGGAGGTGGACTATTTTGCCAGGATGGCGATAGTTCCCAATGATAGTTATTATCAGAAACAGTGGGGCTTGCAGCGAATAAAATGCGAGGAGGCGTGGGAACTCGAAAAAGGCAGCCAGGATGTGATTATTGCCATTGTGGATACGGGAGTTGACCAAAGCCATCCTGATTTAGCAGATAAATTAGTTCCGGGTTATGACATGGTTGATCTTACAGATGTCGAATCCGAGGAGGGATGTGTCTGGGAGGGGGATATCTATACTCGTGACAACAATCCCGAGGACGAGAACGGACATGGGACACATTGCGCTGGCATCGCCGCTGCATCCACGAATAATGGTGTGGGAGTGGCAGGGGTAGCCTGGAATTGCAAGATCATGTCAGTTAGGGTTCTTGCTAATATAAGGTGCACAACTGATGAAGGGACTTATGTAACAGGGACCGGAACTTTCACTGATATTGCAGATGGCATAATCTGGGCTGCGGATCACGGTGCTCACGTAATCAGCATGAGTCTTGGGGGACTCGTGCCTAAAAACACCCCGCCTCCATCAGGGCTGAAGGATGCAATAGAATATGCCAGCTCAAGGGGGTGCGTTCTCGTAGCGGCAATGGGTAATGACGGAGTCAACCCCGGGGACTATAATTACTATGCGTATCCTGCTGCACATCCGAAGGTGTTAGCTGTCGGAGCCATAGACCAGAATGACAGAAGGGCGAATTTCTCCAACTATGGTGATTATAAGCACGTTATGGCACCAGGAGTTGATATACGGAGTGCGTACATCGGTTCTGATTATGCCGACATGGATGGTACTTCTATGGCTACACCTTTTGTATCAGGACTTGCAGCACTCATAAAATCCGCTAATCCGCATTTAAGCCCTGAGGAGATTGTAGAAACAATACGACAAACCGCAACATCTCACAGCGGGTACAACATCGAGTATGGATACGGCGTGGTGGATGCATATGCAGCAATCAAAAAAATAATTCCTGAACCTCCATTCATACCAACTATTGACCCCTGTAAGACGATGGTAGAAGGTAATCTCAAAGAGAGTGCAGACCAGAAAATCTACAAAATTGCGGTGACCAATACCCTTAACATTAATCTGGATGGACCAGAGGGTGCGGACTTCGATCTCTACCTCAAAAAGGGTGCGCCTCCAACAACTCGGGACTACGATAAACGGGCATACAGTGCCAAACCTGACGAAATTATTACCCACCTAATCGAGGAACCAGGAGATTACTATGTAATGGTAAAATCCTATCGCGGAGCTGGTGATTTCAAACTGACGGTAAGACGAGGATAAAAAAATAAAAAAGAGTGCCCCCGAAGGGGAATTTGGGCAGAGTGCTGAAGGCTACCTTTGACTTAGTGAAGACCCTCAGTAGGTCAATTCAGAAGTGCCAGTAGTTCATCGAGACGCGGCACTAGACCAGCTTTGGGAAAAGGTGAAAAAGGATTTCCCCTGCGACCCAGCACTTCAGGAAGGGTGAGAATAGGTGTGCTTCTCACTTCACGTACAGCACACCTTTTGCCCGCTTCTCCGTCATTGCGAGGTCGCCAATGTATTTCTTATATTCCTCGCCTTCTATTGTTGTAGTCTCCACGAACCTGAACGAAGGCATCATATCCTGCACCTTACCTTTCACCGTTATCTCGCCACCGGTCATATCAGCACCGGGCATTACAGCATCCCCCTCTATCGTTATTTTACCGCCTTTCATGTTCAATCCCGTGAGAATATTCGCATTACCCTTTATCAATATCTCCCCCCCTGCCATGTATTGTCCGACACATTCACCTGCATCTCCCCCCACGACAACTTTACCGCCGGTCATTCCGGTCATCTCGCCTCTATACATCGCACATAGGTTATCTCCTGCATCACCTTCTATAATCAGCTCTCCGCCACGCATTTCGCGACCTGCCCAGCAATCTGCATTTCCCTTCACCGTTATTTTACCCCCAGACATCATCGCACCGCAGTGCATGTCCACGTCGCCAATTGCCTCTATCTCGCCTGCTTTCATACCATCGCCTATATGCTTTACCCTCGACAAGTCGCCTTCCATCACTATCTTCACTTCTTCCGCACTCCCGGCTTCTCCTTCCACGCTCACATCAAACAGGTCTCCAGTATCCTCTTCGCGATTGCCCCACCAGACTTTCACAGCTTTTATCTCCGCTTCGTTCTTGCCAAACAGTTTATCTGGCGTCAATGAATCCGCCTCAACAGGTATTCTTGCTTTTCCACCCGTAACTTCTTCCTTCAGCTTTAATCTTATTGTCTGCATTTTTTCTTCCCTCCTCTATTAGCTTCTCCATGGCGCTTTTATCTCATAAGGATTCGGCACGTATGCGTCCTGAACCGGGTAATTATTGAAAGTCACCGAGTAGTAATGCTCAAACTTGTCCTTCAACTTCTCCATCATCTCATCCGTCAGCTTTTCGTCACATTCCGGCGTTACGAAATACGTCTTTCCCGCTGGTGTCGCTACTACCTCGCCGTCTTTTACCACTACTTCACCGCCTTTTATCGTGTATTTTGTGTTCAAGAACGCCTTCTGTATTCTTCCCGCATCGCGCTCCTCCGGTGAGATATCGTAAATTGCAACGTCACCGTCTGCACCAACGCCAAGATGACCTTTTCCATGTTCATGCAGTCCCAGCGTCTTCGCAGTCATTCCCCTGGTTACTATCGCTATCTCATATAAGTCATACTCACGGTCTATTGAAGGCAGCGCTGCCCTGTCATATATTGCCTTGTGCATATCTGCCGCCGATTCGTCTCTCCTGCGCTTGCTCATCAGCATTGAGATAATGATTGGATACCCGATAAACGGACCGGCATTTGGATGGTCAGTCGTAAGTGCAACCTTCCACGGGTCTTTAATCAGCAATGCCAGTTCCTGACCTATTGCCCATTGAATTGTATGCACTGACACTTTCCCGGAATACAGGAATGGTGTTATTCCTGAGCCCGTCTCAAGCTCCACATCGTGATTTGTCCATTTGCGACCTGTTATCTGATACAAACTGTATTCCATTGGTCCATCTGCGGTCATTGTAGTCGTATCACCTAATATTACAGACCCGAGGTCAATGCTAACGTGTTCGTTTTTGTTTACATAATCTGCAATAGCTCCTGCCTTCGACTCGAAATCACCCCATGTCGTCCCACCGTAAGAATGAAACTGTGTGTGTGTCGCGTGCATAGTCGGGCGGTCTCTATACGGTTTTATTCCTTTCACGAGGTCATAAGTTGATGTCGTGACTTCATAGTTACCCGGATGCCCGAGCATATTCCCATGCACGTGGATGCTATGTGGCATCTCGAACTTCTCATTCGCCACTGCCAAACTCTTTACTATCTCCGCAGGCGTAACATCGAAATAAGGCACTGCATCATTCAAATCGCAGTTCTTTGCCCATGCCCACGCCTCTGTTCCTCCAGGATTCACTATTTTTACGCCGTATCCCTTTGTTGCCTTTATTATCCATGCGACATAAGCTGCAAGCAGGTCCATATCCCCGCTCTTCACGTAATCCATCGTCATCCAGTTATTATCAATGAGCGGCATTGCTGCATTGTCTAATATAGGAATATCCACTATCTCCTCGTGCGTATGTCTTGCTGCAAGTGGTGGCATTGCCGCCTCCATCACGAATGTATAGCCCATCTTCGCATATCGGTAGCCCGTAGCAAACGTATTCGGCACTGAATAGCCTGATTGTGCTCTGCAAACTTTTGTCTTTGCTTCTCTTCCTTTCCTTCCATCCTCAGGTCTGAAAAGCCTTCCTGCATTTACTTTACCACCGGCAATGTGCGCATGAATGTCCACACCACCGGGCATCACCACTCTCCCCTCGGCATCTATTACCTTCGGATTTCTTACCTCTTCCACTACTTTACCATCACGAATGCAAATGTCCTTCTTCTCTCCGTTCACGCCATTTATTGGGTCGTAAACAACTCCGTTCCGTATCAATAATTCACCTTCTACCATTTTTTAACCCCCTTTATATATCCCCAGCTATATGGCTCTTTTTCAGCCCTTCTCCCCATCTTCTAATCACTTCCGTGTGTGCACCAAGAATTCTCCCTATCCTGAACAGTTCAACGATTATGGTAATTAAGAAAGCATAAATAGGGGATATTAAAGCAATTAACACCGTTTCAACCATTTTACTCGCTCTCCTTTCCCTTTATCGCCCTCACTTCTTCCAGTATCCCTTCCATTATCTCCTCATCCGCCATGTACTCTGTATCTACCAACTTCCGCAGTCTTATAGGAATATTGTCCATCCGATAGACGTTCCCTTCCGCTTCCACACCACTTATCGCAGCCGGAATGACAACATCTGCAAATTCGGTCGTCGGATTAGGAAATGGGTCTATCTGAATAACCGGAATCTTCGCGAGGTGTCTTATTGACTCACCCGGGAAATGCGCTCCGGGGTCAGAAGCAATTATCAACGCCGCATCACATTCACGCCGTACTAAAAGGTCAGTAGCTGAGTGTTCCCCCGGGTTGTACCACGCATAACCGCGTGATAAGTCAACGGCAAACGGATACCCGGTCTCCCACGTGCATACCTGATTAATTCCCGCTACGTTGTAATGCCCTCTCATCGGCATTATGTTAAATTTAGTGTGCGTATGAGCTGCTCTCGTCGTTTGTATCGCATTAACGATGTTGTTGTGCCTTGCTCCAGTGTGCGTCACGCCCATACCAAAGAAGATTATCCCGAACTTCGCTTCTTTCATCATCCGCACGGTCTCTAACAGGTCCTTCTTTGATATGCCACCTACTTCTTCCGGCACCACATCTTCATAGCCATACAGCATAGCCCGTAACGCCGAGAACACCAGATAATCTTTCCCTTGCTCTATCTGCAAGAACACGTCCGCCATCTTTGCCGTCGCTGTCTTCCTTACGTCCACCACGACCAGCTTCTTGTTCTTTTTACCCTCTTCTGTCCAGTACCCCTTTGAGATATATGAGTAGCGCTTCATGTGATTTGCATGCGCAGCAGCTGGATTCGCACCCCAGTATATAACGAGGTCCGCACGGTTTTTTACCTCTCCCAGCGTGCAACTTGGAAGACCTACATCCTGAATCGCCAGCACTGAAGGTCCGTGACATACCGAAGCAGTATTATCTATAACCGCGCCTATCTCCTCTGCAAGTTCTACTCCCACTTTGTCCGCCTCGCAAACCGTAGAACTCCAGCCGTACAGAAGAGGTCTCCTCGCAGCCGCAAGTATCTCCGCAGCCTTCTTTATTGCTTCATCGTAAGAACAGTCCTTCAAACTGCCGTTCTCTCTTATCGCAGGGCTTTCTATTCTCCCATGCCCCATTAACTTGCTCTTTCCCACTGCACATGCTCCCTTCACCTTCGTCACTTTGTTATCCTCTACTTCCACCACGATGTCGTCGCATACGCACCCACACAAGGAGCATACCACATCCGTAATTTCTACCATTTTCCCTTTTTACCTCCTATTTCATATACGTCTTCATCAAATCTTTTACGTGCAACACTTCCTCCTCAGTGGGCTCTATCTCCGCATCTATACCCTTATACTGGGGCATACCGGCACCGTGTGTGTTTCCGCTAACTAATGCATTTGCCCAGGGACCCATGGGGATGAAAATAATCCCTGCCGGAGTTCCCGCTTTTTCCTTCGCCTTCACCACCACCTCTCCAAAACTCGTTTTCACCTTCACATGCTCCTCCGCTGCCACGCCCAGTCTTTCCATATCTTCTTTGCTCATCTCACAAGTTGCCACTTCATTGAAGTATTCCTCCGAGAGCTTATTGTCTAAATTTTGCCCCTGTACAATTGTTCTCCCACTTATCAACTTCACTTTTGTCCCCATTTTTATCAGTTTTTAATTCGTATGAATAAACATATAAATCTTTCGGTATTTTTTTCCCCGTTACACCAGGTTCACGAAGTTCACGTGCCATCTTATCTTTATTTAAGTTAAATATTCAAAATAGTGTACGAATAAAAAATGCTGGAAATAAAAGATTTGACTGTTGATGTGGAAGGGAAGGAAATTATAAGGAAGTTAACGCTTAATATCGAGCGAGGGGAGGTGCATGTTTTATTTGGACCCAATGGCTGTGGAAAAACAACGCTTCTGATGACAATCCTTGGTCTGCCTAATTATAAAGTCAAAAAAGGGTGTATAACGTTTAAAGGCGTTGATATAACCAGATTACCAACCAACGAACGTGTGAAATTAGGGATGGGCATGTCCTTCCAGCACCCACCTGAGATAAGAGGTGTGAAGCTCGGCGATATGGTGAATATCGCACAGGGAAGAAAAGAGGAGAAAATAGATGAAGACGTGATAGAACTTGCAAAAAGGCTTAATATCTCGGTTGATTTCTTGAACCGGGATGTGAACCTTGGCTTTTCAGGTGGCGAGGTCAAAAGGTCGGAGATCCTGCAACTGCTCGCACAATCCCCGGACTTCATCATGTTCGACGAACCAGACTCTGGCGTGGACATCGAGAACATAGAGCTCATAGGCGGGATAATGAGTGAGCTTCTGGATAGAAACAAGATGCCGAGTAAAAGAAAGAAGGCAGGGCTTATAATTACTCATAGTGGGTCTATAATGCGTTACATAAAGGCAGACCGTGCACATGTGATGCTTGAAGGACGGATAGCTTGTTCCGGGATGCCTGACGAGATAACAAAGAACGTCATGGAGAATGGTTTTGAAAAATGTGTAGAGTTATGTAGTAAAGAGGTGGGAACTGTATGACTAAAAAAGATATAATTAAGCGTGCTGCGGAACGTGCAAAGGCGAAAAAAGCAGCTTTAGGCGCGGACATCACAATTGAGAAATATGCTACCGGGGAGGAACATGATGCACTCAACTCACTGGACGAAATTCCAGCGGAATATCAGCAAGACCTGCTCGACGCCGGTATAGAACCTTCAGAAAAAGACCGGTCTGGTTCTTTTTTACAGCGAGATTGTTCCGTGGTGTTTTCAAAGGTGAAATATCCGGGTTTGGAGCTCATGAGTACGACAGATGCGATGAAGAAGCATAATTGGCTAAAAGATTATCTGTGGAAGGCGGTTCCCGTGGATATGGATAAATACACCGCTGAGGTCGAATTAGACCAGACGCACGGGTACTTTATCAGGTCAGAAGCAGGCAAAAAGGTAACGATGCCGGTGCAGTCCTGCCTGTTCATCACCACCGATAAAATCGGGCAGAAGGTGCACAACATTATAATTGCCGAGGAGGACTCAGAACTGCATATCATCACCGGCTGTTCCGTCTCTCATGCAGTCAATTCTGCACTTCATCTCGGCGTTTCTGAGTTTTACGTGAAGCGCGGCGCGAAGATTACTTTTACCATGATACACAACTGGAGCCATGGTATGGAAGTCAGACCAAGAAGCGCAGTGGTGATTGAGGATGACGGAGTCTTTGTCAGCAACTACATCTTAATGACACCTGTGAAATCGCTTCAGATGTATCCAACCGCTTATTGCGTGGGAAAAAATGCAAGGGCAACATTTCAGTCAATTGTCTATGCCCTGGGTAATACGAAGATTGATTTGGGTTCAAGAGCAGTGCTTCAAGGCGAAGGGAGCAGGTCTGAGATCATATCGAGGGTGATTGCTACCGACCGTGCGAAGGTCATCGCACGTGGTGATGTTATTGGTGAAGGAGCAAATGCAAAGGGGCATATCGAGTGCCGGGGATTGATGCTTTCTGATTC
>JAODGF010000071.1 GCA_025464645.1 Methanosarcinales archaeon | reverse complement strand
TACTTACGGATTTAAGCTTTGCATCCAGAATGAGTTCACAGCCAGATTTTATGCTATTATAAGCAGTTGAACACTCGAACGAGTCAGGGTCAGGACCTCTTTTGAAATAATATTCACCGGTTTTCGAGTACAAAGTAAATGAACTTCCAGACGGTGAATGCCATCTGGATTTAAAAACGAGGTTCTCTGTTTTCAATCCCAGTTCGTTTATCATCTCTGAGAGTCCAAAATCCGGGGACGAATCAATCCGCCTATTTGTATGTGCGCCTATCTTATTATTCTTCTCGATAAGGACGGTATTCAGCCCATGTTTCGAGCTGTATAAAGCTGCTACCGACCCAGCAGGTCCTGCACCCACTACTAAAACGTCACATTCGATTAACATATCGCTGTTCCTATTAAGCCCAAACTTCTTGAATTGTTCTTCCTAATTCTTGCTGGTTCATAATCCTAATGACCCAAAATTATAGTTTATCTGGATGTAACTTATGTTATGTATAGAACGATAAAATGGAAAGGATAAAAACATATATAGAAAGATTGGATGAGCGCTTAGAAGGAGGAATTCCAAAAGGTACGATTTCATTGATTTGTGGCGTTGCGGGCTGTATGAAAAGTTCTTTGGCGTACAGCATTTTATATAAGAACGCAGTGGAGGGTAACTTGAAGGGACTGTATATCACGTTAGAACAGGATGCACAGAGTTTTAAGAAACAGATGGAAATATTGGGACTGACAGAAGAAAGCGAGAAATTGACTATCGTGGACCATAAGATGATTGATAAGGAGGTAAGGGTGAACATGAGATTTGAGCATAATTCAATAAAAAAGGTCAAATATTACGTGGATGACCTCTTAAAGAGAGAGGAATATGATTTAATAGCAATAGACCCCCTTAATGCATTATACTCCTTAACAACCATCAGGAATCCTCGTAGTGAGGTACATCTTTTTTTTGAAGAGCTGAGAGAGACGGGAATAACAAGTTTTTTGATTTCTGAGATGTATCAGGGAGATAATAGGTTTGGAAAATATGGAGTGGAGGAGTTTCTTGCCGACGCGATAATACATCTGGAGCTCAAGAGGGAAAGGGATATATTAGAACGTTACCTTGGGATTGTAAAGATGAGGTGTACAAATCATCATCTACAATATTTCCCTTTATTTTATAATAAAGATAAGTTTATCATATACACAAAAGAAGAGTTAGAATTATAAAAAGAGAAAACTTTTCTACTTTAGTTGCTCTTTCATCTTCCGGTAATCGCGTAAAAACTGTTTTCCCTTTTCCGTCGTCTTGTATTCGCTGCCTATATTCTCTATAAGCCCTTTCTCCTCCAAATAAGGGAGGTAATTCCCCACCCTTTTAAAATTAAGATTCGCTTTATATACTATCTCTGTCTTCTTTGCCTCTTTCATTGTAACTGAGAGAATATCCATAATTATCTCCAATTTGCCTCTTCGCTTTTTAAAGCTGTCCTTAAGACTCTCCTTCCTACGCTCCTTAATATAATCTTTCGGTTGCATTATCCCCCTCTCCCTTTTATCCCTAAAAAATCAACTACCTCCTTCTTCAGAACCACCTTTTTCATCTTACATTTTAAAACTTCAGAGTATAAATAAAATATTCATGGAACAAAAGAAAGCTTTTTTAGATGTCACCGTCAGCTTATGCCCCTATTGTGGAACGCCATACGCAGATGCAAGCTGGTATGCCGTAGAATTAGCTTCAGATGTCGAATGCGGAGTCTGTGGAAGGAGTTGGAATCCAAAAGCGTCTAAAGTAGATAGGTTTTTACTCGAATTCCTGTTAAACGAGAACGGGAAAGTTATAGAGGTGAAGAAGAAAAAATGCACTGGTCTTTAGCAATCGCAAAGGAGATCGTAGAGCGAAGGAAAGAGAAAAAGCATGTTGTTGCCACCGGAATTACACCCTCTGGCGATATTCACGTGGGGAACCTGCGGGAGATAATAATTGCGGATGCGGTGCATACCGCACTCGTGAATATGGGCGTGGATGCGAGACTCATTTATATCGCAGACACCTTTGACCCTCTGCGGCGAAGATACTCTTTCCTTCCCGAAGAATACGAATCGCATGTAGGAAAACCTCTTTCGGAAATACCAGATCCGGAGGGGTGCCATTCGTCCTATGCAGACCACTTTCTACTGCCTTTCCTTGATTCGCTGGACAATTTAGGCATAAAAATAGAGATTTTCAAAGCTGATGAGATGTATAAGTCCGAGATGTACGTGGACGTGATAAAGGAAGCGATTGTGAGAAGAGACGATTTGGCAAGGATAATAGAGCAAGTCTCGGGCAGGCAGGTGCCAGAAGAATGGGCGCCTTTTAATCCTCTTTGTGACGCTTGTGGCAGAATCACATCCGCAATTGTGAAAGGATACGACCTGAATAAACAGGAAGTGTATTACGAATGTGAATGCGGAAACAAGGGTACTGCTTCGTTTAGAGGTGGTGGTAAATTAGCGTGGCGAGTGGACTGGGCAGCGAGATGGAAAATCCTTGGCGTTACTATCGAGCCTTTTGGCAAAGACCATGCAGCGCCAGGCGGGTCTTATGACACGGGGAAGAGAATTTCATCGGAGATATACCATTACGAAGCGCCTTATCCTATCCCTTTTGAACATATCCTGTTAAAGATGAAGGGAGAACAGGGAACGAAAGCGAAAGTTACAGCTATGTCCTCATCCCGGGGGACGAATATCCCCGTGCATGAGATGTTAGAGGCAGTGCCACCGGAAGTTTTAAAGCATATCATCTCAAGAGTGAGACCGGATAAGCACATAGAATTCGACCCTTCTTTACCGCTACTACATCTGATAGACGAGTACGAGCGAGAAATAGGTGGAATAGGAAGAGGAGTTGCAGGTAAAATCCCGTTCAGGCATTTCATCACGCTTGTGCAAATTGCACGAGGTGATTTCTCCAAACTACTTGAAGTGATCAAAAGAAGCGGATACGAGGTCCGCGAAGAAGACCAGGAAGGAATAAAAGAGATATGGAAAAAAGCGAGACATGTGGAAAATTGGCTGCGTAGATATGCGCCTCCGAGCGTGAAGTTCGAGGTGCAAGCAAAACTTCCAGCAGAAATAAGAACGTTGAGTCCAGCACACAGGAAAGCGATAGAGCAAATCCTACCCGAAGACAAGGAACTACCGACTATGAGCGCTGAGGATTGGCATAACAGGATATACGAAGTTGCTTCTGCCAATGATATAGCACCAAAAGAGCTTTTTGTAGCGACTTATATGGCGTTATTGGGGCAGCCATCGGGACCACGTGCAGGTTGGCTTCTCGGCTCTTTGGACCCAAAATTTTTAAGAAAGCGGTTTAAAGAAGTGGGAGAACTATAAAAACTCTTTTCGTTCTTCTCACAGTCCCCCTTTTCTTACATTACGTTATAAAGAAGAAAGAACGCTCTTTAATGCCTCTATCCAGTAACCTGCAAAGCCGCCGATAAAGTGCCCTATCTCAGTAGCTGATATGCTTGTTGGAATGCGCGCATTTCCAGACAGAATGGGCAGCAGTATGAACAACGCAATCACCACCACCATGATTATGGTTACAATTTTCATTTTCCCTTTCGCACCTCCTATTCTTATTGTTTTTCTTCCTCTTATTATAATATATCGCAACCTCGAATTTAAAGATTGTCCTCCTTAACAAACAAAAGTGGGAAGATTATGTCGCTCAGGCAGCAAGGGAACCAAACCGAGAGGAATAAAAAGAAGCCTATAACGAGGAAGACAATCCAATTTACCATTGCACCTAATGCCATGATTATATGGAATGTGGATGCCCATGTACTCAACAGCACATGTCCAGCATGTGGGAACTTAGTTGCAGGTCTCTGATAAGCGATTGCAATGCCAATAAATGCAAGAGGGTTTATAAGCCACCACTTTTCGATAAACCCTATATGAATTCCCGGGTTAGGAAGCCGAAGTAACATTTCCCCCGCGTAGGGGACTATTGAATCGCTTATCGTAGCTATGCCAATAGACCCGGTGTAACCAATTAAAACCACCGCCCAACCTTTTCCACCGTGTAATCTATACATGCCCGCAGTCACGAGCGCACTTAATAGCACGTGAATCGGATGGAGGATATAGAAGATGTTATAGGAAACGGAAGCAATGGGCTGGCGGTGGATTGCCAAAAGCATGATAACAAGCCCTGTAACGGCGCCAAAAGAAGTGAAAGGGGCATGCCTTAGTAATTCTTTGGCGATTAGCTTCGATGATTCATGTATCCTCATCCTGAAAACATCTACATATTCGTTAATCTGCATCTTTATCGCAACCGCTACGAGCGTTATGATATTATTTAATTTATTAATAATATTTAAATGATTTTTTAATAACAAACCTTTCTTTAGAAAAGAAAATGGCAGTAATCAGCGTCTCGCTAAGCGATGAGATATTGAATGAAATGGATAATCTACAAAAGGAGCTTGGGTTCTCCGGAAGGTCAGAAGTGATGAGAGCAGGGGCGAGAATGCTGCTCGCAGATAACAAAGAGAAAGAGGCGTTAGAAGGCAGGTTAAACTCGGTGCTTTTGCTCATTCATGCGCAGAAAGTGGAGGGCACGGTAACCGAGATAAAGCACAAATACGAAGACATCATAAGCACTCAGATTCATAACCACTTACGAGAAGATAAATGTCTCGAGGTGTTCATCTTAGAGGGTGACGCAGCTCGCATAAAGCAGTTGCTCAGGTTGTTCCAGACAAGCGGGAAGATGGATTATGTTAAGTTGATAATTGCATAAGTAAGCTAATTTCTTTTATATGAGTTTATCTTCTCAACTTCATTTAAACTGAAAATAAAGAAGAGAGGGTGTAAAAATTGCAACTGCTGTTCATACATTCGGATTATATAGAATACGAAGCGAAGGAGAAGACGCGAGTTGCGGAGCCTATTAGCGAATCGAAGGAGCGGATAGAAGAGGTATTAGTCGTGTTCATTGCCGTGGAAAGAGAAGATGAGCAAGATGCGAGATATGTGGTAGAGAAGGCATCAGAAGAAACTATTTCTGTTTTCAATAAGGTCGGTGCGGAAAGAATAGTTTTGTATCCGTATGCGCATTTAAGCGCTGAGCTGGCTTCGCCGGAGAGGAGTATAGAGATATTGAGCAGCATGGAGGAGAATTTGCGTTCTCGAGGCGTGGAAGTAAAGAGGGCGCCTTTTGGCTGGTACAAATCCTTCACGCTGCGATGCAAAGGGCATCCGTTATCCGAGTTATCAAGGAAAATACAGGGTCGTGAAGGTGCAGGAGCGGGAGAAGTAGGGGTAGAAAAACTATCAAAGGCGTTAGAAGCGGAGGAGAAAGCAGAATCTCACTTCTTCTTCCTGGACACCGGAAACAAAGGAGGTCTTATAAAGCCCGAGGATTTTGAGTTTGACGGAAGAGAAAATTTGCAGAAGTTCTTCATATATGAGAGTGAAAAAAGAAGGGCAGTGGATAAGGTACCACCGCATGTAGAGCTTATGAAACGGTTAGAAATAGCGGATTATGAACCCTCCTCCGATCCGGGGAATTTAAGGTTCTACCCCAAGGGCAAGCTGATAAAAGCGCTATTAGAGGATTATGTCAGGAATTCAGTGGCTGAATATGGTGCTGTGGAAGTAGAGACGCCCATAATGTACAGTGTAGAGCATCCATCGCTAAAAGATTATCTCGAACGGTTTCCTGCGAGACAGTATTCAATGGCAGGGAAGGGAGGTAAGCCGGATTTGTTTTTACGGTTTTCTGCTTGCTTTGGACAGTTTCTTATGAGCAAGGATATGAGCATATCATACAAAAACTTGCCATTAAAGATGTTCGAACTCGCTCCTTCTTTCAGGAAGGAAAAAAGAGGCGAACTCGTTGGTCTACGCCGTTTGAGAAAATTCACGATGCCGGACATGCACACGCTGTGCAGGGATATGAAAGAAGCATTAGTAGAGTTCAAAAAGCAGTATGAGCTCTGCATGCGTGTTTTAGAAGGCATAGGATTTTCACCGCGGGACTACGAAGTTGCTCTCCGATTCACACGTGAATTCTACGACGGTGAAGCAAATAAGGAGTTTATAGAGGAATTGGTAAGAATAGCGGGTAAGCCAGTGCTGATAGAGCGCTGGGACCAACGCTTTTTCTATTTCGTGCTTAAGTTTGAGTTTAACTTCGTGGATGCGTTGGAAAAAGCGTCGGCTTTATCCACCGTGCAGATAGATGTGGAGAATGCAGAACGATACGGGATAAAATATGTGGATGCGAACGGAGAGGAGAAGTATCCTATTATACTTCATTGCTCTCCAAGTGGTGCGATAGAGCGATGCATGTATGCGCTGTTAGAGCGTGCATATTTAGATATGGAAGGTGGATTTTTGCCGCAGCTTCCCCTATGGCTTTCTCCTACACAGTTGAGGATGATTCCCGTAGCAGAGAGGCATCTGGAATACATCGAGGAGCTTCTGCCGGTGCTAACCGGGATAAGGGTGGATGTGGACGATCGCGAGGAGACGGTGTCAAAGAAGATAAGAGATGCGGGTCGTGAGTGGATTCCTTATGTTGCCGTGGTAGGCGATAAAGAAGTGGAGAAGCGCACGTTGAGTGTTAGGATAAGGGAGAGAAACCTCTCTTTAGAAAAGAAAGCTTTACCAATGGATGTTCGCGAGTTGAAAGAGCAGATTGAGGAAGCTATAAAAAGCAAACCTTTCCGTGAATTGCCTTTTTCTTATAAGTTGTCGGAAAGAGCGAGGTTCGTGGGTGGTTGAACGTATTCATTCTTGCATCAACCTGTTCACCGCATTGATAAACGCCTCTACCGAAGCCATCACAATGTCTTCCCGCACGCCTCTCGCCGTTACCATTCTACCTCCTTTCTCCACACCCACGATTACCTCCGCAAGAGCATTAGAACCTCCGGTTATCGCCTCTATCCTGAAGTCTTTAAGCTCGATGCCACCGCCTATTTCACCGCCTATTATCTCCTGAATCGCTTTTATTGCAGCATCCACCGGACCAACACCCATCTGCGCGGATGTGCATTCCTTCCCTCGTACTATCACTTTCAGTGACGCTGTCGGTATCAAATTGTTCCCGGTCATCACCGAGAGCTCTTTCAGTGTTACCACCCGCTCATGCCGTGCAACTTCGCCCATTACCACCTCCGCGATGCTAAACAGGTCATCATCAGTAACTCTTTTACCACTTGCACCGAGTTCCTTCACCCTTTCGAGTATCTCATCCACCTGTTCTTTCGGCGGAAACATCCCAATTTCCGATAATTTCTTCTCTATCGAGTGTTTTCCTGTGTGCTTTCCAAGCACGATTCGCCTTCTGTGCCCTACCATCTCCGGTGTCATTATCCCGGGCTCAAATGTGTCACTCTTCACTATCACGCCGTGTGCATGTATCCCGGATTCATGAGAGAAGGCATTCTCGCCAACCACGGGTTTTGTTACTGGGATTTGAATACCAGTTAAGCGCTCAATAAGCTTTGACGTCTCGAATAAATATTCAGTTTTTATGTTTGTTTTCAGCCTGTAAATCGAGTTCAAACTCATCACAGTCTCAACGAGGTCTGCATTTCCCGCTCTTTCTCCTATCCCGTTCACCGATACCTGAACTTGCGAAGCACCTGCTTTCACTCCCGCCAGACTATTCGCTACCGCGAGACCAAAGTCATTATGGCAGTGTACGCTGATCGGAACTTTCACGGCACGATATATCTCACCTACAAGTTCGTACATCGCAAACGGTTCGCTTATGCCCACCGTATCCGGCACATTTAAGATGTCTGCACCTGCTTCTTCCGCAGTTTTGTATAAATCTATCAGAAAATCCAGTTTCGTTCGTGTTGCGTCCATTGCAGAGAACATGCACGCAAAACCATGTTCCTTGACATACCTCGTCATCTTATATGCTTGCTCTTTCACCTGGGCTTCACTCATCTTTGTCGTGTGCTCGCGCTGAATTTTGGAAGAAGGCACGAATATATGGATCATATCAACGCCACAATCAATACAAGCATCAATATCAGGGGTCAGTACCCTTGCCAGTCCGCATATCTTTGCTGATAGACCCTCATCACAGATAAGCTTCACTACCTCCTTCTCCTCCTTTGACGTAATCGGAGTTCCTGCTTCTATTATGTCCACGCCAAGCTTGTCCAACTGCCTTGCAATCGTTCTCTTTTGCTCTTTAGTAAACGAAATGCCTGGCGTCTGTTCTCCATCTCTCAATGTCGTATCAAATACTTCTATTACCCTGTCCTTTTCAGGCATGTTCCCTTTTCCCTTATTTATTCGCTTTAATCTTTAAATAATTTTTTATCCACTTCTCATTTCCTTCAATAAAAGCATTTATGAAAAATTTATTCAATTTCATTTATCCTTGCTCCTTTTAAAAACTTTGCCGAATAAAGGGGAGAAGCAGCAAATTGATAAGGGATAGATTTCCGCAGCTTAAGGAGTGGTGTCCAGAGCATTTATGGGCGCCAAGTTGTTATCACAAAACTTTTAAGAAAAGTTTTATCAACAAACTTTTAGAAAAAGTTTGACCAAAAATGCTTCGCTGCTTCGCAATCGGTGGGGCATGGCTGGGAGGTGGTGGAGAAGTATATATCGGGGCAGAAGGGGTTAGAGAAAACGGATGTCATACGAGGGGAGCGGGGAGAAGAAAGAGGGGAGCGGTATAGTTATGAGAAAGCGGATACTGTACCTGTAGTGGTTGTAGATGAGGAGAAGAAGAAAGTGCACAAAACCTGGTACATTACGCGTTATAACAAACTTTTTGGAGGGGCGCATCAAAAATAGAAAAAAAAGCGAAAAGCTTTTATATGCTTGTGATAAAAGGGTAGTTTAAGTCATCGGCACTCGTGCTTAAGTGCAGGCCCTGTACTTAATTAAGTACGGGGTATAGTGACTAGTAGAGCGTTTCCAAATTGCCATATCAATAAACATTTGCCACTACCCCTCCAGGGAACTCAATATCTTTGAGACGGTCCNNAAAGCACGATTTGTCCAGAGTTCAATATGCTATTTTGGAAACGATGCACTAGATGGTATAGAGCTCATAAACGACACCACACCACCAATAATCACAAACGTAACCGTAACGAATATAACAGACAACTCTGCAACGATAAAATGGGATACAGATGAAGTAGCGGATAGTTTTGTGAAATACGGCAAAACGTCAGGAATTTACACCGAAAGCGAAGGGGACCCACTATTTGTAAAGAATCATACCATTGAACTAACAGGATTGTTACCCGGCACCTGTTATTACTTCGTTGTAAACAGTACAGACGCAGTCAGAGACCGCCATTATCCCCAGTTGGGAGAACCCTCAAGTGAAAATCGAGAATCACGCCAACCGAGATGTCACCGTTACATTCACCGGCCACACCTCGACGACCATATACCTAAAATCTGGAGCCACTGAATCCCGACGGTTCGCGCCGGGTGAGTATTCGATCCGCGCTACTGCCCCCGGCGCCAGTCCTAAACCACCATTAGAGCAACCCTGAGCAAGGGCTATAAGTATATTTTGAGAATCTTTGAGATTCGGGTCGGGTACCCGTGAGGAAAGAAGTCTAATGGGTGTGTAGAGACGGGCTAAGCGGGCGAAATGCCCAGGGATGCCACGGAACTTCATTCTGTGGTGGCATGGTTGGGGCTGAAAAAGATACATTTATAAGGAACAGAGCTTAAAAGTGATATATAATAGAGGAGATGATGGAAATGGAAGATACAAAAGTAGAGCGGATATGTAGGGATGCAATTGATTTATTCCTTTCAATGAAACTCGAGAGGATTACGAAAAGGGTGACACTTGAAGAAGCGATTTCAAGGATTGCTGCGAAGGTGATTGAGTATGAGGACACGACAAAAATCGTCAGAGAGATGAGAGAAAAGAAGTATGATTGATGTGACAACAGACACGACAGTGATTGTAAAAGGGTTAATTCCACCAAGAAGGAAGAAGAAGGATGAAATATATGATGAGTATTTGAATTTACATAGAAAAGCAAAGAATATCTTGCTTAAAATCGAGAGGGGGATTTACAACAACCATATCCCTTTGATATCCTTGATAGAGACCGTATGTGTTGTTGCGAGGCTGACGAATGATTATGAAAGTGTGGAGCTGGCTTTGTCATTCGTAAGTCAAAACTCTGAACTATATTCAGATGCATATTTGCTGGAAAAAGCGATAGAGATAGGGAGGATAACGAAAGCAAGCGGGTTTGATGTTGTTTTTATGAGTTGCGCGGAAGTTACAAGCTCAAAACTCATAACAGATGACAAAGGGATGTATGAAAAAGCGAGGGATTATGGATTAGAAGCTAAATTTTTGAGGGAGTCCTTGGGAATTCGTTTATGGTGGCTCGTATAATTGTTTTTGCTTGCGCACATGTACGTTGTGTAAAACCAGTTGTGGCAGAATATCAGAAATGTCTGGTGGATTGTAACAACAGAGCATATAAAGCTTTAAAAGCAGGAGAACCATGTAGTCCGATTTTAAAAGCATGCAGTGGGCATGACTGGGAAAACAAACCACTTCTGAAATAATTTTAGCATCGAGCTCTAAAAAGTAAAAAGCAAAAACAAAAGAGAAAAATATAACTAAACTATATCCCTATTCAAGAACATAAAAAATCTCATAGGAATAGGGGGTAAGGTAAAAAATGGAGAAGAGAAGTGGGATAGTAGGCTTTACTGGGACGTTTAGAGAAAGCGTAGCAGATGTAAAAGACGGGTCGAAGGTGGTGTTTACGGGCTCGGTAGCAGTGTGCACACCTTTTATCGAATTGCTCGCTTACACAGTGCGCGACCGAGGTTTTGACATGTTATATGTGCCCAGAGCAGATGCAAAGGAGGCGAGAAAAATAAAGAAGATAGAAAACATTGGGTATAGCGTCGTAGATGAGAAGGGCAATCCAGAGAACCCTGATGCGGTCGTCGTGCTTGGTGGATTAGCGATGCCAAAGTTTGGATGTCCGCCAGAGGATGTCGTTCGTATGATTAAAGACCTATCAGGCGGGAAGAAGCCGAAAATCGTTGGCGTTGGGTTCATGAACATATTTGAGAGCGCGGGCTGGGACAAGAAGATAAAATTCGATACACTGATGGATACCACCATGGAGGTCGTTATCAAATAATGCGCCGACCGGGATTTGGACCCGGGTTATAGGCTCTTTGCCCATCCTTTCTTTTTTATCCTAAAAAGTTCTTTCTTTCGTCAGCGTTTCTTTCTTCTGAAGAAAGAAAGGTTGGCTGGCAAGCCTATGTGATACCAGGCTACACTACCGGCGCATTCTTCTCATTTCTATTCTATTATAAACTCTTCTCCAATCTTCGGCGCTATCGCTTCACATCTAAAATTATCGCTCACCCATGTTGCGAACTCGTCTGTATGTTCTCCATGAACTGCGAACACAACCTCAGTGCCATTCCTGCAAAATCTCGACACTATCTCCTTCAGCTCTGAATCACCCGCGTGAGCAGAGAAATCATATTGCTCCACTTGCGATTTCACTTTCACTACCTCTCCATCTGTCTCCACGCATCCTTCCTCTATCAACCTCCTTCCATTCGTTCCCTCTATCTGATAGCCAGTAAGGAGCACTTTGCTCCTTGGGTCTTCGTGTATTTTTTTTAGATAATACAGCACAGGTCCACCATTAAGCATTCCTGCCGTGGTGACAATTACGGAAGGTTCCGAAAGGGCTTTCTTTCGCCTCCTTGAGTTTACAAACTGTGCATCACCGAAAGCATCATTCAATGCCTTCGCATTTTTTAAGAACGTGGGCTGATTCCTAAACAAACTAAAAACGCTCAGTCCCATACCATCCACATAAGGGATAAGTCCATACGAGTGCAAAACCATCACTATCTCCTGTGTCCTACCCACTGCAAAGCACGGCACAATCGCATTACCCCCAGAATCTAAGGTTTCTGTAATGGAGTCTATGAATTCTCGCTCCAGTTCCTTTCTGTTTCTATGTTCCCGGTCGTAATATGTACTTTCTATGAGCAAGATGTCAGAAGCGGGAAAATCACGGGGAGAAGCACTTTCCATTAATCGCGACACACCCGTTTTTATATCACCGGTATAAAACAGGCTTATATCTTCACTCTCTTTCTTCAAATACACCGCCGAACTGCCAGGTATGTGCCCTGCATTATATAATTCGAGATCATAATCATCACCAAGGGAACCGTCTAATGTGAGTCGCTCGCCATAAGCAACCGTATGCGTATGCTCAACCATTTTCCTGATGTCCTCTTCTCCGAAGAAAGAAAATCCCTGGTCTCTCCCTACTTTTATCGTATCTCTGCCCAGAAGTCTGGTTAAATCACCGGTCACCGAAGTCATATAAACGTCTGGTATAATATCCCCTGCATGGGACATCAAACTTGGGACCATACCAGAGTGGTCGAGATGTGCATGGGAAACAATCACAGATTTTGGGGAAAAACTCCCATTTCCCAGGGGTATCTCTGGAGGGTCCGATGGTCTGAGTCCATAATCTAAGATGATCTTCCCATCTACCAATATTGCAGAACGTCCTACTTCGTTGCAACCACCAAGAAATTTTATTTTCATTTTATTTTTTACGTCACCTCTTTACCGCCGCCTCTTTCCGTCTTGGTTATCTCCACTCTCCTCAGTGGGTACACCTTCTTCGCTGCCTTATATATGTCAGACGATAACTTCCCAAGTATTATCTCCTGTATATACTGGTTAAGTTCTAAGCTCCTTGCTCGACTTAAAATTATCTCTTCCATTATCTTTCGTATTAGCTTTACCTGTAACCCACTTGCTTTTTTTAGCGTAAAACAAGCCGATTTTACACATAGCTCCTCACCATCCTTTGTCAAGACAGAGATATTTGAGTCTATCTTTGAGATCCCTTTCCTCGCTAAGCTCCGTAGATAGCCATTATCGATCTTATGCCCTATGAATTTTGTATAAGCCGTATTATGATCTACCTCGTCTATTTCAAGCAATAATTTCAAATTTGAACTCTTTATCAGCTTGCCAGTAAGCTCACCTAAAGTCATCTCTATCCTCCTTCCGATTAACTTAGATGGCTCGTCTGCCACCGTATCCCCTGCCTTTACATCGCCAAACATCTTCGGTGCTAATACCGTGTACCACTGTTTCGCTTTCCATTTATCCTTTGGTCTTTTTCTTACCAGTTGTGCTCACACTCCTTTAATTTATTCTGTTTATTATAAGAAACCCTTTACTTATAAACCTTTCTTTAAATTAAAAAAGAATTTAAAGCAGATTCAAATATCTTTCTCCCATCGCCGTATATATCCCCTTTTTCTTCTCCCTTCCCCTTTCTCCTTACCCTCGCCCTTCTTGACCATTCTGAATCCACGAAGGCATAAAAAGCCCTTTCCGGGTGCGGCATCAGCCCTAATATATTGCCTTCAGGGTTACATATCCCGGCGATATTATAGATAGAGCCGTTAGGATTCCATGGATAAGAAGCATAATTACCCCTGGGGTCAACGTAGCGGAAGACAATCTGATCGTTTTCCTCCAGCCGTTGTATATATTCCTCCCTCTTTTCCTCCGCAATAAAAAACTTCCCCTCTGCATGTGCGCACGGCATCTTCAAGATACTGCCTTTTTCTATCCCTCTTGTGAACACGCATTTTCCCTTGCTTTCATGCTTTATAAGTGTGGGGCGACATTCAAACCGAGCAGAATCGTTTGTTGTCAGTGCCACCTGTGGCATCTCGAGCTTTCCATCAAGAACAAATCCCGGTAGTAATCCCATTTCCACTAATACCTGGAAGCCATTGCAGATTCCTAATACGGGCTTTCCGCGCTCTATAAAATCCTCTATTTCTTCCCCTAATGCTCCTTTTATCCTCGCAGCGAGTATTGCCCCTGCCCTTACATAATCGCCGGATGAAAAGCCGCCCGGTATCACAAGTAAATCATAATCGTTTAAATTCCTCCTTTCATGCTCTTTCACTGCTCCTATCAATTGTTTCAGATGTACTATCTCTACCGATGCACCCAACCTCTTGAAAGCTAAGCTCGTCTCGAGTTCGCAGTTTGTTCCTTCTATCCGCAGAATGCATATTTTCGGTATCTTCATCGTTATCTTATCTTTACGATTTCTGGCATTTTGCCCCATGTTGCGAGCATGTCTTCGTAGATCACAAATGCGCCTTTTATGCCCGCAACATGACTGATCGAATGGAATGCTTTTGAGACCGAATGAGCATCAGTTACAGAATTGCAGAGCGCAGTAGCTGCGGCATCTGAGAGAGATGCGCTATTGCTTATCACGGTTGCAGCATCTGCGTTACCAAAGCTTATGGAATACCCCACCGTCCCGGAAGACGTGCATATACCTAATAATGAAGGCGAGGGTTTTATCCTGAGTGCAATCCGGTTCGAGAAGGCACTTTCCCCTGCATATATGCCAACAAGCACCGGGCGGTCGCTTATCAACGCAACATCACCACCATTATCCACCATTGCGTAAGTCGCTCCTGCATCACGCATCGCCTCTACCGCGAACTCAGCTAATGTTCCTGCAACTGCTGACATTGGTCCTATATCGAATTTTCCAGCAGATTCTATCATTCTTATCGCTATCTCTGGTATTTTATCTTTTTCTTCTACCTGATAACTTTCAAGCGTCACGAGAAAATAGGGATGCCAACGCACGAATCTTTCCAATTCCTGTCTGCGTTTCTTTAATTCCTCTTTTGCAATCTCTACATACTTCCTTTCATCTGCGGTTATCCATGCGAAGGTCTCTTTTAGCCTGAAACTTTCTCTCATTTTGTATCCTTACGGCTTTAAATCAACCCAATAATCTCATCCAGCACGTAATTTATAAAATCCTCCTTCTTCGCCTTGCTGAAAATTGTTACAACACCGTTTCTTGTTACCCCTACCACCGTTCCATACCGTTTAGACTTCAATACGATATACCATAGCTTCCCGTGCTTCAAATGGTCTATATACGCAGACGTGTCAGCTAAAGCAGAGCCATACAGAGACAGTTTTTTGATATTTGGGAGGTCTATATCGTCAAAGAAAATTACTTTTGTATCCTCGAAGTTATCCTCATGAAAACGCTCAAATCGCGCTGGCTCAATCCTCACTTCTACTATCTTCCCTGTTGTGATGAAAAGTATTTTGCTCAACTGATTAGCGATGTTGTTAGCCCTCGCTTTCTTCTCCATAATCGTTAGAACTATTCTACCCGTTTGCTCCTGTTCGACAAAGAAGAAAGGAGCTTCGGACGTGGTTGGTATGTGCACCCGCTCGCCATGATGATAGACCTCCAGAAGCTGGTCCTGGATGAAAGTTCCATGCAAGGAATCTCCGATCAAGCGTAAATCCTTTATCTCGGTAATCAAACTTATATCTCTGTCGTTCTCCTTAACTTTATCTTCTGATTTAAAACCCCTCAGCTTGGCGGCTATCGTATGCAAGTCGGCATCAACATCCCCTTCAATCAGGAATAATTTCCCCGCTAAGACCATCTTCTATTCTATAATATAATGTGTTGATAAATTATAACCCATCTTTCTCTTTTGGATTTGGAAATTAGGATTTTCCCCTCCTTGGCGAAGGAGGACGAGGCGCTTTATAAGGACGCCTCATTTGCGTACCACACGTTAGACAGGTAGTGGTAATATAATCACCCCGTAGACGAACGCGCGCATTTTTACCGGGGATTAAGAATGAGTGGCAACAATTGCAAATCCGCATCTTTAGATGAGATGGTATTCGCACTCGATACCGCATTCCAATCTCACGAGCAAGCTGCACATATCTATCACTCCTGCTTTTTGCTTTTTCATCTGTTTTTCTTGCATCCAATTCTGCCAGCTCGAACAGCCTCTCTATCCGCTGCAATGCGATGTCTTCAACTTTTCTTCTCCTTTTTTTCCTCTTCATCCAATTCTTAGTTAGGAAAGAAAGAGTTAAACTAATACTCCGACAGGAATTTTTTCCCATACTGGGGTGCCTTCAGGATCAATTCAATATCATCCTCTCTGAATAAGAAAGGTTTTACCTGCTCAGCCAGTTTTTTTAGTTCTTTTTCTGATAGCCCTGACAGATAATTCAGGATCAGATTCTTTGGTTCTTCTCTGATATTATTGGCATAAAGCACCTCTCTATCAAAGGGGAATTTCTTCCTGAGCATGAACAGGATATCGTAGATATAACGCCCCCTTTTTCTGCTCAGGAGTGCAGATATTTTCTCTGAGAGTAATGCCCCTTTTGACATCAGGATGGCGGAGAAATTATAACCATACAGACTCAATACATGTGATTCCGTAGATAAACCCCATTCTGGCTTGTTTACCTCAATCTTTATCATAATATCGCCACCACGCCTGTTAACAATTCCATAATCTCTCATCACGCCCGGGAAATTCAGTGAGGCTATAAGCATGGTTGCTCTCCTTTTATAATAAATAGTTGGTGAAAATCCTTCCTGAGATAAATTCATCTCTACTCTTTCCAGAATTTTCTTAAAGCTTTCGTTCTCCATGTACGGGGTATTGAAATCCAAATCCTCAGAGAATCTTGGGAGGTTATAGAAAAATCTCAATGCAGTGCCGCCTACAAAGAACATTGACTTAGCAAAGTTACTTTTATATATGCTATTCAGGATTATGGTCTGGAGATACTCTCTAAGGATAGCCCTTTTTTTTGCAAGGGGTAGACCAAGTTCTCTTGCCTCCTCCAAGAGATATTCAAGCTTCAGCATTCCGACCAGTTCCTGCAATCCTGCAATTTATTGATGGTTACTCTGTTAAAGAGTTCAGCATATTCCAGCGCTTTTTTCCACTCTATCTTCTTAAGGATGTCCGCATCAAAGCGTTCTTCATCAAAGTCTATCGATATCCCATGACGTAGTTTAAAGTATAAAAAATCAACCAGCGCCTTTTCCATGTCTGCAATCAAAACCTTATATCCTTCGTAATATACAATCCGGTAGCCAGTAAATACCCTTTTCTTGCAACTGTGATATATAAAGAGACCATATCTATTCTTAAATTCGCGGCTGGACCTGGTTGTAACCGAGGTGACCTGCGCTGCAACCTCTGGAATTATGTTATAGTGTGATAAAGCTGTTTCCAGTGAGATATAAGAGGGGATATAGAGTTTATTAGCAATATAAAAGTCTGGTGTCGATGACTCCAAAACGGGTTCTACACACATATACAGGTTTCTTTTAAGTCTTTCTATATATCCCTTCTTCAGCCAGTTATTCAGGTTGTTTTTTAGTGTAGCAATATTAGCATCCGGAAATAAATTCTCGATATCCTGGAGTGAGAATATACTTACTTTATTCCTCTTCAATGTCGTAAGAAACTCTATGTATCTCATTTCAATTAATCATAGTTATTTGTGATTTATAGATAATCCAAATATTCTTAGTTAGGAAAGAAAGACTTAAAATTAAAAGAGAAATGAGAGAGGAGGGAAGTGCGAATCTGCTCAAAAAGGCGAGAACCATAGCAGATTTTCAATTTGGTGCCGGAGCAGGAGAGGTTTTGTTCCCGGAAAGCGTAGAGTTTACACTCTCAAAGACGAGAAGGATATCACAGATAAAAGAGAATGGAAGGAGAATAGCGACTCTAAGGAGCTATGATGGACTGCTAACGCTAAGCATAGAAGGTGCACGGAGGTTACACCGGTTCTTCAACTATCCAGTATTGAGGGTGGTTATGAACGAGGAGAGCAGAGAATTTATAAAAGAAGGAGGAACTGCTTTTTGTAAACATGTAATAGACGCCGACCCGGCGATAAGGGCTTATGATGAGGTTATACTGGTGGATGAGAAAGATAACCTGCTGGCAACAGGGAAAGCGATGCTATCTTGCGAAGAAATGAAAATCTTTGAGCATGGCGTGGCAGTGAAGGT